>JAICUO010000004.1 GCA_025935815.1 Streptosporangiaceae bacterium | reverse complement strand
CACGGCGGAGAAGACCATGTGGTCGCCGCCGATGTGCACGTTGTTGGCGGGGTTGCGGGCCTGCATGTCGAACTCGCGCGGCGCCTTGGCGACCTGCTCCATTACGAAGTCGGGGTCCAGGTAGACAACCTCGCCGTCGACCCGCTGCCCGGCCTTGGCGAACAGCTCCACGGCCTCCGGCTTGGCGAACTGCACGCCGATCTCGGCGACGATCCGCCGCCAGCCGCGATCCAGGACGGCGATCGCGTCGGGGGAGAGGATCTCATACCTCGGCATCGTGTTGGTGAACATGGGCCGCCTCGCAAATGAGTGGAACGCGCTGGTACTTCGCAATCTTGACCGATCTTAAGCCCGACCCGTACGATCACATAGTAGAACCTAGTTCCATAAAGTGGAACTCCTGGCGGAAACAGGGCAGTAGATCTCGATGAGCGGCGTGTCTTGATGAACAGCGGGTCTCGATGAGCACCGCGGGCAACCCGAGCGGCACGCAGGCCGTGGACCGGGCGGCGAAGCTATTGTCGGAAGTCGTCCACTCCGCGGTCCCGGTCACGTTCACCGAGCTGACCGCGGCCACCGGGCTGGCCAAGTCCACGACGTCGCGGCTGTTGCTGGCCCTGGAGCGCAATGGCCTGGTCCGGCGCGACGATCACGGCCGCTTCTTGCCGGGTGAGATGTTCGTGAGCTTCGCCTGGCGAGGCGGCGCCGACACCAGCCTGGTCGCGGTCGCGCAGCCGTTCCTGGACCGGCTCGGCAAGTCCACGGGCGAGACGATCAACCTGGGCGTGGCCAACGGGCCCCAGGCGGAGACGATCGCGCAGGTCGACTGCACCTACCTGATCGGCGGCACGAACTGGGTGGGCCTGTCGGTCCCGCTGCACGCCTCGGCCATCGGCAAGGTGCTGCTCGCCCACGGCGCGGCGCAGCTGTCGGCCGGGCCGATGGCGCGGACGACCGACAAGACGATCACCAGCGAGGCCACGCTGCGGGCCGACCTGGCCGGGGTGCGCGCCCGCGGCTACGCGGTCAGCGATGAGGAGCTCGAGCCGGGGCTGATCACCATCGCCGCCCCGGTCTTCCGGTTTGACGGGACGGTGGTGGCCGCGCTGTCGGTGTCGGCGCCCACCTCCCGGATGAAGCGAGAGACCGCCATGGCGGTCGCCCGCCGCTGCGTCGAGGAGGCCGCGGGGTTGTCATCAGCACTTGGCTACCGGCCGCGCGCCAGAAAGGGTGCCTGAATCGTGACCAGAGATGACCTGCTCAGCGAGCTCTACGACAAGACCCTCGTCGGCAACGGGCCGGACGTCTTGACGCTCACCAGGCAGGGGCTCAGCGATGGACTTGGCCCGGAGGCGCTGCTGTATGAGGCGCTGATCCCGGCGCTGGAGGAGGTCGGCGCGCGGTTCGAGCGGGGTGACTTCTTCGTGCCGGAGATGCTGATCGCCGGCAAGGCGATGGCCGGCGCGCTCGACATCTTGCGCCCGCTGCTGGCCGAGACCGGCGCCGAGACCATCGGCAAGGTCGTGATGGGCACCGTCAAGGGCGACGTGCATGACATCGGCAAGAACCTGGTCAACATCATGTTCGAGGGGGCCGGCTTTGAGGTGATCGACCTCGGCGTCCAGGTCTCGCCGGAGAAGTTCGTCAACGCCGTCATCGAGCACAAGCCGGACATCCTCGGCTTCTCGGCCTTCCTGACCACCACGATGCCGATGTTCAAGGCGAACATGAACGCGCTGACCAAGGCCGGGCTGCGCGATGAGGTCATCGTCATGGTCGGCGGCGCGCCCGTCACCCAGGAGTACGCCGACGTGGTCGGGGCCGACGGCTACGCCGCGGACGCCTCGGCGGCCGTGGTCAAGGCCAAGGAACTGCTGCGCCGCCGCCGCGCCCTCACCAAAGTCTGACCAGCGCTGCTGGCAAACGCTGCTGACAAGCAACCCGACGCCTGAGAATAGGAATTTCCGCCGGTGCACACCACGATTTCCTCGCCTGGCCAGACCCTCGTCATCGGCGATGACCAGCCGTTCGCGATCATCGGCGAGCGGATCAACCCGACCGGCCGCAAGGTCTTCCAGCAGCAGCTGCGCGCCGGTGACCTGTCCCGGGTCGAGATCGACGTCGAACAGCAGGTGGCCGGGGGCGCGATGGCGCTGGACGTGAACATGGGCGCCCCGCTGGCCGACGAAGCCGAGCTGATGGTCAAGGCGGTCACGCTCATCCAGCGGCTCACCGACCTGCCGCTGGTCATCGACTCCTCGATCCCCGAGGTCCTGGAGGCCGGACTGGCGACGTACCAGGGCAAGGCGCTGGTTAACTCGGTCACCGCCGAGGACGAGCGGCTGCACACGATCCTGCCGCTGGTCACCAAGTACCACGCGGCGGTGATCGGGCTGCCCAACGACGAAGAGGAGATCCCGAACGAGCCCGAGCGCCGCCTGGAACTGGCCCGCAAGCTCATCCGGGTTGCGACCGACACCTACAAGGTCCCGGTCGAGGACATCGTGATCGACCCGCTTGCGATGCCGGTCGGCGCCGACACCGCGCACACCGTGCGGACGCTGGAGACGATCGCGCTGATCCGGGAGGAGTTCGGCGTGAACATGACGATGGGCGCGTCCAACGTGTCCTTCGGCATGCCGGACCGGCACGCGATCACCGCGGCGTTCTTGCCGCTGGCCGCCGCGAACGGGCTGACCAGCGCGATCATGGACGCCCGGTCGCCGGACGTGGTCAAGTCGGTGAAGGCCGCCGACCTGCTCCTCGGCCGCGACGACTGGGGTGCCGCCTGGATCAGCTTCTACCGCTCCCGGCAGTGAGCGGCCGCCATATGGAGGAATCTGCGCTACCCCAACGGGTTGACCTGCGGTTCAACGGGCGGCCAGTGCGGGTGCCGCGCGGGGTCACGCTGTTCGACGCGGCCAGCTGGAACGGGATCGCGATCGACTCGACCTGCGGCGGCCACGGGACGTGCAAGAAGTGCCGGATCCGGTTCACCTCCGATGCCCCGGCCCCTTCCAGCCTCGACATCCGCGCGTACTCGGCCGACGAGATCCGTGGCGGCTGGCGGCTGGCGTGCCGCACCCCGGCGGCGGACGACGCCGATATCGAGGTGCCGCCGCTGGTCACCCGGCCCAAGGCGGCCATGGTCGGGGTGGGCCGGCAGGTGATCGTGCGGCCCGCGGTGCGCAAGCGCTACCTGGAGCTCACCGAGCCGACCCTCGCCGACCAGCGCACCGACCTGGAGCGCGTGCTGGCCGAGCTGTCCGACCTGGACCCGACGGCCGACCTGCCCGTGCTGCGCGACCTGGGCCGGACGCTGCGCGCCAGCGACTTCAAGGTCACCGCCGTCGTCGCCGGTACCGCGCTGGCCGGGCCGCCCGCGCTGATCGCGGTGGAGCCGGGCGACACCAGCGAGCGCTCGTTCGGGCTGGCCTTCGACCTGGGCACCACCACCGTGGTGGCGACCCTGCTCGACCTCACGACCGGTACCCCGGTCGCGGTCGACTCGATGCTCAACAAGCAGCAGCCGTTCGGCGCCGACGTCATCACCCGGATCAGCGCCACCATGCTCGATGAGGGCGCCCGGGACAAGCTGCGGGACCTGGCCGCCGGCACGCTGGCCGAGCTCGCGGCCAGCGTCTGCGGCCAGGGGCAGGTCGCGCCGGACGAGGTCTACGAGGTCGCGCTGGCCGGAAACGCCACCATGGTGCACCTGGCCCTCGGCATCGACCCCGAGCCACTGGGCGTCGCGCCGTTCATCATGTCCGCGCGGCTGCTTCCGGAGATCATGGCGGGCGACCTCGGCATCCCCGCGCACCCGCGAGCGCGCGCCGTCGTGTTCCCGGCGTTCGGCGCCTACGTGGGCGGCGACATCACCTCCGGCCTGCTGGCGGCGGGCATGGACCGCGATCCGCGGGTCCGGCTGTTCATCGACATCGGCACCAACTGCGAGATCGTGCTCGGCGGCCGGGACTGGCTGCTGGCCACCGCGGCGCCGGCCGGCCCCGCCTTCGAGGGCGCCGCGATCCGGTGCGGCATGCGCGCCGCCGACGGCGCGATCGAGGCGGTCGCCATCGATGACGACGGACAGCTGCAGCTCACCGTGATCGGCGACACCGAACCGAAGGGCCTGTGCGGCTCCGGCCTTGTCGACGCCGTCACCACGCTCATCAGCGCGGGCCTGCTCGATGCCACCGGCCGCTTCATCCCTGAGGGCGAGGCCACGGCCGTGGCCCCGAAGCTCGCGGACCGGCTCACCGCCGTGGGCCAGGAGCGGGTCTTCATGCTGACCGAAGCCATCTACTTGTCCCAGCGCGACGTCCGTGAGCTGCAGTTCGCCAAGGCGGCGATCGCCACTGGCTGGCGCATCCTGCTTGAGGAAGCCGGCCTGACCGAGGCCGACGTCAAGCAGGTGCTGCTGGCCGGCTCGTTCGGCAGCTACCTCAACCCGGCCAGCGCCATCCGGATCGGCCTCGTCCCGCAGGTCCCGGCCCGGCGGGTGGTCGCGGCCGGCAACGTCGCCGGCGAGGGCGCCAAGATGGCGCTGCTGTCCGTCCGGGAACGCGCGGCCGCCCTCGCCCTGCTCGAGGAGGTGAGGTATGTCGAGCTCAGCGACCGAGCGGACTTCAACGACAGGTTCGTCGACCAGCTTGGGTTCTAACCCGCGGGTGGTCGCGTGCGGGGCGCTGGCCGGGCATATCCGGGACATCGCGGCGCGCCGGGGCTGGCAGCTCGACGTTCACCCGCTGCCGGCGCGGCTGCACAACCGGCCCGGGCAGATTCCGGCGGCCGTCAGCGAGGCAGGCCCCGCGACGATCGTGGCGTACGCCGACTGCGGCACCTACGGCCAGCTCGACGAGCTGATCAAGGACACCGGCGCGCGGCGGCTTCCTGGCCTGCACTGTTATGACCTGCTGGCCGGGACAGACACGATCAGTGACGTGTTCCACGTGGAACCAGGCACCTACCTGCTGACCGACTACCTGGTGCGCACCTTCGACCGCACCGTCGTGGCCTCGCTGGGGCTGGACCGGTACCCCGAGCTGTGGCCGGACTACTTCGGCCACTACACGCGGGTCGCCTGGCTCGCCCAGCAGCCCACTCCCGGGCTGGAGGCCGAGGCCAGGCGGATCGCCGCGTTGTTCGGCCTGCCGCTGACGAGGATCGACACCGGCCTGAGCCGCCTGGAAGCCGCCCTAGCGGAGCTGCTTGTCGTTGAGGAGAGCGAATGACTGAAGCACCGACCCGCGCCAGCGCGGTCATCATCGGCGCGGGCATCGTTGGCAACAGCCTGGTGCATCACCTGGCGCTGCTCGGGTGGAAGGACCTGGTGCTGGTGGACAAGGGGCCGCTGCCGAACCCGGGCGGCTCCACCGGGCACGCCTCCAACTTCATCTTCCCCATCGAGTACTCGAAGATGATGTTCGAGCTGACCAAGGACTCCACCGAGCAGTACCAGGAACTTGGCGTCTTCACCGAAAGCGGCGGCATCGAGGTAGCCCGCGCGCCTGAGCGGATGATCGAGCTCAAGCGCCGCGTCACCCAGGCCAAGGCGTGGGGCATCCCGGCCGAGCACCTGACCCCCGAGGGCGTCCACAAGCTGGTCCCCTACCTGGATCCGTCGGTCATCCTCGGCGGCGGCTACTTCCCGACCGTCGGCGTCGTCGACAGCTTGCGGGCGGGCACCTTGATGCGCGAGAAGGCGCAGGCAGCGGGTGCCCTCACCGTGCTGTCGGGAACCGAGGTCCTTGACATCACCACGGCCGCCGACGAGACGGGCAGCGAGCGAGCTCGCTCGGTCGTCACCTCGGCCGGGGAGATCCAGGCCGACAACGTGGTGATCTGCTGCGGCGTGTGGTCGCCGCGGGTCGCCCGGATGGCCGGGGCACGGCTGCCGCTCACCCCGATCGTGCACCAGATGATCAGCGTCGGCCCGATCGCGCTGTTCGCCGGGACCACCGGGGAGATCTCCTACCCGATCGTCCGCGACGTGGACAACGGCATGTACGAGCGGCAGCACGGCGGCGACATGGAGGTCGGCTCCTACGCCCACCGGCCCATCCTCATCTGGGCGGACGACATCCCGTCCAACGAAGCGGCAGTCCTGTCCCCAACGGAGCTTCCCTTCACCCAGGATGATTTCGACCCCCAGCTGGAGCAGGCGCTCGAGCTGATGCCGGAGCTGCTCGGCGATGAGAAGGCCGGGACCCGGTATGCCATCAACGGCCTGATCTCGATGACCCCGGACGGGCACCCGCTGCTCGGCGAGGTCCCCGAGGTCAAGGGGCTGTGGTCGGCGGCCGCGAGCTGGATCAAGGAAGGCCCCGGCTGCGGCCGCGTGGTCGCCGAGCTGATGTCCGGCCGGGTGCCGACCGTCGACGTGCACGAGGCGAGCGCCGCCCGGTTCTACCCGGCGGCGCGGACGGCCGCCCACACGCGGGACCGCGCGGCGGAGGCCTTCAACAAGATGTACGGCATCGTGCACCCCCGCGAGCAGTACGAGTCCACCCGGCCGATGCGGGTCAGCCCGCTGCACGCGCGGACCACGGCGCTGGGCGCGACGTACTTCGAGACCGCCCGCTGGGAGCGGCCGCAGTGGTACGCCACCAACGAGCCGCTGCTGGACAAGTACGCCGGGCGGCTGATGGAGCGGCCCGCCGAGTGGGAGTCCCGCTGGTGGTCGCCGATCATCAACGCCGAGCACCTGGCGCTCCGCGACGGGGCCGGCCTGGTGGACCTGTCGGCGTTCACGATCCTCGACGTGACCGGGCCGGGCGCGCTGGCCGGCCTGCAGAACCTCGCGGTCGCCCAGCTCGACGTCCCGGCCGGGCGCGTGGTGTACACCTCGTTCCTCAACGACGCGGGCGGGATCGTCGCCGACCTCACGGTGATGCGGCTGTCCAGCCAGGCGTTCCGGGTGGTCACCGGCGCGGCCGACGGGGCGCGCGACGCCCAGTGGATCAGTGATCACCTTCCCGCGGGGGCCGTGCTCACCGACGTCACCTCCGCGTGGGCCACGATCGGCCTGTGGGGGCCACGCGCGGCGGCCGTCATGGACGAGGTCCTCGACGAGGCGGAGAAATGGACGCGGAGCGCCTTCCCGTTCGGCTCGATCCGCTCGGTTGAGATCGGCGGTTCCGTCGCCTTGGCCAGCCGCATCAGCTATGTCGGCGAATACGGGTGGGAACTGCACGTGCCCGCGGACCAGGCCGGCCACCTGTGGGACCGGCTGTGGGAGGCCGGGCAGCCCCACGCGCTGGTGCCGGTGGGGATCGGCGTGTACGGGACGACGGCGCGGCTAGAGAAGGGGTACCGGGCGTTCGGCGCGGAGCTGACGCCGGACTTCACCCTGGTCGAGGCGGGGATGACGCGGCCGCGGGTCAAGGCGCAGCCGTTCATCGGCAAGCAGGCGTACCTGGCGCAGCGGGAGGCGGGACGGAGTATGTCGGCCGCGGTGCTGGCCACGCTCACCGTGGACTCGCTGGTGTCGGCGGACGGGACGCCGCGGTACGCGATGGGCGGCGAGCCGATCCTCGCGCTGGACGGGTCACGGCTGGTGGACTCCCGCGGGCGGCCCTCGTACGTGACGTCGGCCGGATCAGGGCCGTCGGCCGGGTCGCACCTGCTGATGGCCTACTTGCCGGCCAGCGTGTCCCCGGTCGGCACCAAGCTGCTGGTGGAGTACATGGGCGAGCAGTACCCGGTCACGGTCGCCTCGCACGGCGCGGTGTTCGACCCGTCGGGCTCGCGGATGCGCGGATAGGGGCAGGCATGGAGATCCTGGTCTGCGTCAAGCGGGTGCCGACCGTCGGCGGAGCCATCACGCTGACCGCGGACGGGCAGGCGGTCGATACCCGGATGTCGGGGTTCACGATCAGCCCGCACGAGGAGTGCGCGGTCGAGGAGGCCGTGCGGCTGGTTGAGCGGCACGGCGGCTCGGTCACCGTGGTGACGCTCGGGCCGGTAGCAGCCGAGGAGCAACTGCGGTTCTGCCTGTCGCTCGGTGCCTCCACGGCGGTGCTGGTGGAGACCGACGGCTCGGAGCTCAGTCCGTTCGTGACCGCGGCCGCCCTGGCGTCGGTGGCTTCCGCCGGAGGCCACGACCTGGTGCTGCTCGGGAACGAGGCCTCCGACACCGGGGACTACCAGGTCGGCATCCGGATGTCGTACTTTCTCAGCCAGCCGGTCGTGACCGGGATCAAGGCCCTGGATTTCGCCGCGGAAACGTCGATGCTGACGGCCCGCCGGGAGTACCGGGGAGTGTCGGAGACGTTCCGGCTGCCGCTCCCCGCCGTGGTCACCGTCAAGGAGGGCATCAACCTGCCGCGCTACCCGTCGCTGCCGGGGCGGCTGCGCGCGAAGCGGGCCGTTATCGAGCGGATTCCCGTGTTGTCCACAATCGATCGGCCAGAGTTGCTCACCTCGCCGGAGTTTCGGGTCAAGGGGCTGCGGGTGCCGGCCGCGGGCAAGCGCTCGGCCGTCGTGCTCGGGTCGGGCGTGGCAGCGGTGCCGGAACTGGTCCGGGTACTGGGCGAGCTGGGGGTGCTGCCATGACCGTCTTCTGCCTGGTGGAGCTCGAATCTGGCGCGGTGGCGGATGCGTCGCTGCGCGCGCTGACCCTCGCCCGGGGACTCGGACCGGTCGCGGCGGTCGCGTTCGCCCCTCCGGCTGACCTGCCGGTGGCCGAGCTCGCCGCGTACGGGGTCAGCGACGTGTACGCCGTGGCCGCCGACGGGTACGCGCCGCGGGCATGGGCGTGGGCGATCGCGAACCTGGTTCCCGGCTGGCCCGATGCTTTCCCTGAAGGTCCGGCGGGAAGGCGGCCAGCGGTGCTGGCGGCCGGGACCGACCGCGGCAACGAGGTGCTCGCCCACCTGGGGGCGATCATCGGCTTGCCGATGGCCGCCAACTGCGTCGCCGCCGCGCCAGCTCCCGGTGGCGGCCTGGAGCTGGTGCGGCAGCGCTGGGCCGGGCTGCTGCTCGAGGACGCGGTCCTCGACGCGCCCGTCGCGCTGCTGACCGCGGCGACCGACGCGGTGGCGGCGGTCCCCGCGGACGCGCCGGGGCCGGTGATGGTGCACGCGGTCAAGTCCGAGCTGAGCCCCGCGGACCTGATGATGCGCGCCGAGGAGGCACCCGCCGCGGCTGGCGGCGCGTCGCTGGCCACCGCGCGGGTGGTCGTGGGCGGCGGGCGCGGGGTCGGCAGCGCCGACGGGTTCGCGCCCTTGGAGGAGCTGGCGTCGCTGCTCGGCGGGGTGGTGGGCGTCTCGCGGGTGGTCACCTCGGAGGGATGGCGACCGCACACCCAGCAGGTCGGTCAGACCGGCACCAAGATCACCCCGGATCTGTACCTGGCCTGCGGGATCAGCGGGGCGATCCAGCACATCGCGGGTTGCGCGGGGGCCAAGCACATCGTGGCGATCAACACCGACGCGTCCGCCCCGATGATGGCCCGCGCCGATTACGCGGTCATCGGTGACCTCCACCAGGTGCTGCCGGCGCTGATTGAGGCACTGCGCGCCCGGTAGCGGATAATCGACGGGTGCGAGTTCACCGGGTTAAGGTCGTGCGGCGGGTGCCGCATCCAGGGCGCGGCTTCACGCAGGGGCTGCTGGCCGAGCCCGGCGATGCCGGCGTCACGGTGCTGGAGTCGACCGGGCAGTACGGGATGTCGGCGTTGCGGCGCTACCGCCTCGGGGAAAGCGACTTCCTGGCGCAGGCGACGCTGCCGGCGCAGTTGTTCGGTGAGGGGATCTGCCAGGCGGGGGACAGCATCTGGCAGCTCACCTGGCGGGAGCGGACGGCGCTGCGCTGGGATAGCGGCACCCTGGAACTGCGCGATGTCATCCGGTACAACCGCGAGGGCTGGGGGATCTGCGTGGCCGGGGACGGGCCCGGCGCGGACGTGGTGACCAGCGACGGGACGAGTGAGCTGGTCCGCCGGGACCCCGATACGCTCCAGCCCCGGGAGGTCGTCATGGTGCGGTACGGGGCGACGCGGCTGCGGTGGCTGAACGACCTGGCGTGGTCCGGCGGGAAGGTCTGGGCCAACGTGGCGTGCACCAATACCCTCGCCGGGATCGACCTGGCGACCGGTGAGGTCACCGACCTGGTGGACGCGAGCGCGGCGGCGGACCGGTTCGTGCGCGACCCGCAGTTCATCATGAACGGGATCGCGGCCCTCCCCGAGGGGGAGTTCCTGCTCACCGGGAAGGGCTGGCGGTGGATTCGGCAGGTCCGCCTGGCTCCGGCGCGGAGGGTGACCCCGGACCGGCTGCTGGAGAACGCCGGGCGGTGGGACGCAGTACGCTGAGCGCGCGGGCGAGCGCCGGGCGCAGCGGGCGCTGCGGGTAGCCGCCGTCGGCTAGGCCGGCTTGCCGCTCGAATGCGTTCCACGCGCCGATGTTCCCGCACAGTGCCCAGGAGGCGCCCACGGCGATGAAGTACAGCGGCAGCATGAGCAGGCCACCGCACCAGGCGTACTGGGTGGCGTGCCGGGCCTCGTGGGCGAAGGTGGCCGCCGGGAGCGGCTGGGGGTGGCGGCGGTTCACGATGATCACGTTGCCGACGGTGAACGCGGGGGCGACGGGGACCGCCGGCCGGTAGCCGGTCGCGGTCAGCAGCCCTTGCGGGCCCTTGGCCAGCCGGGCGCCCCCGGCCCTGGCCACCACCATCCCGAAGATCGTGGACCCGTTGACCAGGTTAACGACAAGGCGAGCCCGGTGCCGTGGCACCGGGCTCGCCTTGCCGGTCAACGTCGCCAGCCGGCTACGACTGGCCGCCCGGGTGGCCGCCGTTGGATGACGGGCCCTCCGGCGGGCCGTAGGTCGGCGGCTCGTAGAAGCCGTCGTCGTCGGTCTCCGGGGTCGTGATGTCATCCCGGTCGTCCTCGACGATGGCGTCGTCCCTGGTGTCCTCGAAGATGTCGCCGTAGGACCCGGTCCGCAGGCCATTGCCGTTTCCGGTCGTGCTGCCACTGCCCGGGATGGCACTGCCTGGGATGGCACTGCCCGGGATGGCACTGCCGATTCCGCCGCTGGTCCCGGTCGCCGTGCCGTACGTGTCGGCCGGAGTGCCGTAGGAGTCGGTTGCCGCGCCGTAGGAGAGGCCATATGGATCGGCGACGACGGAGGCCATCACCAGCTGCGGCGGGACCGGTATCGGGATGTTCGGGTGACTGTGGTCGCGGTGCGCGCGCGCCGCGGCCTCGTGGTAGTCGCGCAGCTCCTGGATGAACGTCGAGCTGGCGTACGGCGAGCCGTCAACGGTCGGTCCCGGGTGGCCCTCGATGACGGCCGTCACGTCCTCGCTGCTGAGGGTCTTGTATATCTCCAGCGCATGCGCGAGCGCGAGGACCTGCGCCTCGTTCTCCCGCAGGAGCTCCTCGGCCTTGTGCAGCAGGCGCGACAGGTTTTCCTCGATCCGGTCGGCGAGCGCCTTCCTGGCCTGCTCGGCCGCATTCTCGCGGCCCGCCCCGCCGCCTGCGCCCGGCATGCCAACCTGGAGCGTCTGGCTGGCCGCCATGGACGAGACGGTCGATCCCATCCCCCAGAAGCCCTCCATCAGGGAGGCCACGGTGGTGGCCTGCTGCAGGTCGCTCGACACCCCGGACGAGCTGTCCTCCTCGAAGAACATCCGCTCGCCGGCCAGCGACGCCAGCGACACCAGGATGTCGCTCTCGTATTCGCTGCGCCACTGGGTGAACTGGTCGTCGGGCTTGATGCTCGACACCATGCCGAGGTAATTGCTGCCCTTCTCGATGGTTGCCAGGTCGATCTCGAGGTGCCGGCGGGTGCGGTAGGCGATGATCGCGTGGCACGCCTCGTGCACGGCGACCGCGTGCCGCTCGCGCTCGATGTACTCCACGTCCTCCGGCGGCCCGAGCTGCTTCATCTGCTTGGCCTTGATGACGTCCGGCCACGTCACGACGTCGCGGCCATTGCGGACCGCGGTGATGAGGGACTCGTTGACCAGGTCCTTGATGGTCGCGCCGGTCGCGTACGGGGTCATCGTCGCGAGCTTGTCGATCTGCTCGGGGGTCACCTCGTTGGGTACCTTGTCGAAGTACCCCTGGTAGGTACGGATCCGGCCGGCCTTGGACGGGTAGCCGACCTTGTAGATGCGGTCGATGCGGCCCGGGCGCAGGAACGCGGAGTCCAGTGAGTCCGGCATGTTGGAGGCCAGCATCATCAGGATGCGGTACTTCGGCGGCGGCTTCGGACGCATGCCGAGGATCTTGCGGATGCGCCGGTTGAGGAACCCGCGCGGCTTCTTCAGCCCCGACATCTCCGCGAGCAGCGCCTGCAGCGTGCCGTCGAACCCGCCGCTGCCGCCGCCGCGCATCCCGCCCATGCCCGGGATGATCTGCCGGTCCTGGCGGGTGCCGGGCTCGGCCACGCCGGCGTGCAGCGAGCTGCGGGCGATCGACCACTGCGCGTCCGACGAGAGGTAAGAGAAACCGTGGCAGCCCGCGTTGGAGAACGGGGCCATCTGCCCGCCGGAGACCCCGCCCGGCGTGGCGAGGCCGCGGTTGCCGAGCGCGTCGGCCTCGTCGAGGAAGACGATGACCCCGCCGTAGCGCAGCGACAGCTTGCGCAGCTTGCGGAACAGCCCCTTGACCTTCAGCACGCCGATGCCGAAGAACATGTTGCTGGTGAGCGCGGCGGGCTCGACGAACACGTACGGCTTGCCGGTCTCGCCGGCGACCGCCTCGGCCATCAGGGTCTTGCCGGTGCCCGGCGGCCCCCACAGCAGGAGGCCGCCCGGCACGTAGCCGCCGTGGTCCTCGACGAGCTCGGGGTTCTCCAGGAAGATGATGTTCTCCTTCACCCGCTCCAGGACGTGGTCCTGGCCCCAGACGTCGGAGAACCGGGTCTTGACGTCGTCGGGGTAGTAGACCTCGACCCCGCCCCGGGACAGGAACCAGAACAGCAGCCCGAACTGCGCGACCGTGAAGAGCAAGAGGACCGCGTACTGGAGGAAGGTCGGCAGGAAATGCCAGGCCGCGGCAGGCAGCCGCAGCAGCGCCAGGGCCGGCGCGGTGTGGCTGATCTTGCCGACGATGATGGCGAGCACGACGATCGCGATGACCCAGCGGACCAGCCGCCAGAACCGGAAGCGAGTCCACGCCGAGAACTTGCGGTGCGTCACCCGCTCGATGCGTCCCCAGACCTTGTTCTTCCAGAACTGGTGGTAGGCCCCCCAGTGCTCGCTGATGATGAAGTGCAGCTGGTGGATGAGCTCAACGCCCGCGATGATGAACACCCAGAAGGCCATGTGCACCTGCAGGCGCAAGGCGTCCAGGAATCCAACGAGCGGGTTGTCGCCCATGAGGGACAGCACGAGGACGAACCACACCACGGTGAGCAAGACCAGCCACTTGACGTGGTCCCACCAGGACATTCGCTTGCGCGTGAGGATGTCCTCTTCTCGCGGGCGCCCGGAATGCTCAAGGGCCGGAGCGGGCGGTTGGGGCGTGGTCATCACGAGCTCCCGACGGTGAATGAGGACATGACGGTGTTGATGTCCGCCTGGTTCTGGCGGTAACAGCTGTTCGTGCAGTGCACCATCAGGAAGTACACGACGGTCTCGTTGGCGTTGGTCAAGACGGCCTCGTCCCAGGTGTCCGCCACCCCCTGGAGGGTGTACTGGAACGTCTCCCGCACCCCGTGGATCCCGCCCCGGGAGGTGATCGTGTCGTCCCGGATCTGCTTGAAGTCACTGAGGCCGGAACTGCCGGCGGCGGCCACGCTCTGCCGCTGCTGCGCGGTCACCGGGAGCAGGAAGTCCCGCATCGTGTTGTACGACAGGGAGTTGGTGGCATCGGTCGACAGCTGGATGACCACCGAGAAGGCGAACGGCTTGGACACGGTGAATGAGGAGGCGCGGTCGGCGGATGGCTTCTGGTCGCCGTCGAAGCCGGCCATCCAGATGTTCGGGTTGGACGGCTGCCCACCGGTCAGCACATTGTTCAGCGCCGACTGGGAGACGGAGTGCCAGCCGTGGGGCACCTTGTAGTACGTCTTCGCGGCGGAGTCCGTGACGTAGTTGTACGCGGGAGCGCCGCAGCCGCTCAGCCCGACCGTGCCGAGGCCGGTCGCCACGAGGAGCGCCAACCCCCCGACGAGGCCTCTTCTGGAGCGGAAGGCCCGGTTCGCCAAGGGGTAACCTCCACAATTCGCCGTTGCTGTCAAGTATGCCGCTTGATCTCGATTTGGTATAGGTACTCATGCTCTCAATCGCCCCCTGCTCCCCCGTCGCCGCTGCCGCCAGCGCGACAACGCCGGCCACGGCGAGCAGCGTCGGATGGGCTGCTCATCAGGCTAAGTACTACCCCGGCGGTTGGCGGACCCACCACGAGTGGCAGGTTATAGGCGATGTTGATCAAACCTACGCGCTTGGCGGGGAAGTACGACGCAGCCGACTTGCCGGGAGAAGGCAGCGGCGCGTCAGATGTGCACAGGATGAGTACGGCGGCGCCCATGATAGGGATTGCCGCGTTAGCCGCGTATCCGCCCGGCAGCCGGAGGGCGCCCAGCGCGGCCAGCGTCCCCCCCACGGCCTCATCCACGCTTGCTCCCTGTCCGGCACGGCCGCATTCCCGCGATGCCCGTTCTGTCGGACGCGACCTGTTTCACCCAGAGAGTAAGGCAACCGAAACCGTGGTTTTACCTGTAGCAAAGCTTAAGACTTGGTATGTATCGCGCTCAGTGGAAGCACTGGCCTTCGCCGCGGTAGGTGGGGACGACGCGCGGCTGCGCGGAGCCGGGCTCGACCACGTAGTAGCGGGTGAAGCGTTCGGCCAGCTCACCGGCCTTGGCATGCCGCATCCAGACCCGGTCGCCAACCGCGAGGCGGTCCGCCGCTGGCCCGCGCACGGGCGTCTGCACCTCGCCGGCGCCCTCGGTCCTGGTCAGCCGCAATCCCGGCGGGCTGAAGGGCGCCGGCAGCCGGTCCGGGGTTCCCGTTCCCGATGCGAGGTACCCGCCGCTGAACAAGGTGACCGTGCCCGGCCACGGCCGCCGGACCACGGGCAGGGCGTAGAGCAAGGCGGGGCGCGGCTGGAACCGCCGGTAGGAGTCGAACAACGCGGGGCCGACCAGCCCGGAGCCGGCGGTCAGCTCGGTGACGGACCGGTCCGCGGCGGTGGACTCCAGCGACCCGGTGCCGCCGCCGTTGACGAACTCCAGCGCGGTCAGCTGCCGGATGCGCCGGACCGCCTCGGCCCGCCGCTCGTTCAGTTCCACCGCCGAGCGGGCCTGGATGGCGCGCAGCACGGCGGCGCGCAGCGGATGGCCGGGCGGGGCGTCGCCGACGCCGGCGATCTGGCCCTCGTACCCCATCACCCCGGCCAGGGTGAACCCCGGCCGGGCGAGGACGGCGGCGGCGAAATCGGCCGCCTGCCGGGGGGTGCGCAGCGGCGACCGCCAGGTGCCCACGCGCAGCGCTCCTCGCTCCAGCGGCCACCAGGCCACGTCGATCTCCAGGCAGACCCGCAGGTCCGGGTGGCCGGGCCCGAGGGCGGCGTCGATGAAGTCCAGGTGGTCAGGGGAGTCGATCGTCAGCGTGATCAGGCGGCGAGCCAGCTCGGACGTGGCCAGCGCGCGCAATGCCGACCGGTCCGCGGTCGGGTAGGCGACCAGCAAGTCGGTGTCCGGCAGGGTGCCATGCAGCCACAGGGCCTCGGCCAGGGAGTAGCCCATCACTCCGCGAAAGCCGGGCCGGGCCAGCGCCCGCTCGATCAGGAACCGGCAGCGCAGTGACTTGCTCGCCACCCGGATGGGCAGGCCGCCAGCCCGCCGCACCAGGTCATCGGCGTTGGCGTCGAAGGCGTCCAGGTCAAGGACGGCCAGTGGCGGATCGAGGTCGGCGGTCGCCTGGTCGTACGCCTCGATACGATCCAGGCGAGGCAGGGGCCGCGAGATAATGCCGGACATGATGGCACACTAGACGGCCTGGATGATGATCAGCCATACGGGAGACCGATGACCTGGCAGAACTGGGCGGGCACGGCCACGATGGACCCGGCCCGCCGGTACTGGCCGAAGGCCGCGGACGACATCTCCGACGCGGTCAAGGACGCGGCCGCGGCCGGCCTGACGGTACGCGCGTTCGGCAGCGGGCACTCATTCACCCCGGCCGCCGTCACCGCCGGCGCCGCGCTGGACTTGTCCGGGTGGACGGGGATCGTCGCCGCGGACACCGAGTCGGGCCTGGTCACCGTGCGGTCCGGGACCACCCTGCGGGCGCTGAACGCCGACCTGGACGTGCTCGGGCTGGCGATGCCCAACATGGGGGACATCGACGCGCAGACGATCTCCGGCGCGATCTCAACGGGGACGCACGGCACCGGGGCCCGCTATGGCGGGATAGCCACCCAGGTCGAGGCCCTGGAGCTGGTCATGGCGGACGGGGCGCGGGTCCGCGCGTCGGCGACGCAGAACCCGGACCTGTTCGCGGCCGCACGGGTCAGCATCGGCGCGCTCGGCGTTATCGCCACGGTGACGCTGCGCTGCGTTCCCGCGTTCCGGCTGGCCGCCGCCGAGTTCCCTATGCCGCTGGATGAGGTGGTGGGGCGGTTCGACGAGCTCGCGAGGGACAACGACCACTTCGAGTTCTTCTGGTTCCCTTACGGCCGTAACGCCCTGGTCAAGCTCAGCAACCAGCTCACCGCCGGCCGTGCCAGTACCACCGGCAACGACCGCGGGCGGTCCCCGGTGCCCCCGCCGATGCCGAGGTGGCGCCGGTTCTACGAGTACGAGGTCATGGAGAACGCGGCCTTCGGCGCCCTGTGCCGGGCCGGGCGGGCGGTCCCTTCACTGGTCATGCCGCTGGGCAAGCTGGCCGCGGCCACGTTGTCGCACCGCTCGTACTCAGCGCTGTCCCATCGCGTCTTCGTCACCCCGCGGCGGGTCCGGTTCGTTGAGTCCGAGTACGCCGTGCCCAGGGAGGCGATCCTCGGTGTCCTGGCCGAGCTGCGCCAGGCCGTGCCGCGGCTGCGCCAGCCGGTGATGTTCCCGGTTGAGGTCAGGGTGGCGGCCGCCGACGACATCTGGCTGTCCACCGCCTACGGCCGAGACAGCGCCTACATCGCCATCCACCAGTACGTCGGGCTGCCCTACCAGGAGTATTTCGCCGCGTTCGAGTCGATCGCGACGGCCGCCGGCGGGCGCCCGCACTGGGGGAAGATGCACACCCTCGACGCTGGCCGCCTGGAAGCGCGCTATCCCAGGTTCGCCGATTTCCAGCGGATCCGGGACGAGGCGGACCCCGAGCGCCGGTTCGCCAATCCCTACCTGGACCAGGTGCTGGGCCGCTGACCGGCGGGATGCTCCATCCGGCCGGCCCGCGGATCCGGGCATTAGCAGGAGTTAGGGTTACCCTCAGTTTTTGCGTCTTGTCTTCCCCTCGTGGCAGACACGAGAATCGCGATTGAGGGTGGGCGATTTTGGGGGGGAATGCAACGTAATGGCTGTATGGACTACTTCCGTCGGGCGCTTGCGCAGCCCGGCGGCTGTACGCATCGCGCCTGATGAGGCGCTACGCAGGCTTTATGACGAGCAATCACAGCCGCTGCTTCGCCTGGCGACGCTTCTGGTGTGGGCAATGGTTCCCGAGGCGGTGGCCGAGATCGCGGAGGAGGTCGTCCACGAGGCGTTCGCCGGCATGCACCGCGAATGGCGCCGGCTGCGCGACGCCGACAAGGCGGTCGCGTACCTGCGCCGGGCCGTCGTGCGCCGTGCGCGACTGCTCGCGGCCACGGGGCACGCGGACAGTGCGCCCGTGACCGCGAGCGCCACCGACGAAATGCTGGCCGCGCTCCGGTTCATGCCCGGCCATCAGTGCGAGGCGCTAGTGCTGCGGTACTACGCCAACCTTCCCGAGGCCCAGGCGGCCGATGCCATGGGAGTTAGCCGGGGAGCGTTCCGCTGGCACCTCGCCCAGGGGATGACGTCCCTGCGCGCGTTCCTCGACCAAGGGGATTAGCTACCAGGCTGAGGTGGCTGACTTGCCGGAGTCCTGGCCGGAGGGCGCCTTGTCGCCTGACTGGGCGTCCTCGGCCTGGGTGCCATCGCTCGCCTTCGCGTCGTCGGCGCTGGTGACCGTCGTGTCGGGCTCGGAGTCGGCGTCCATGGCCTCGCGGTACCGGCGCCAGACCAGCGTGGCGACGGCGCCCGCGCCGGCCAGGATGGTCGCCGACAGGGCCGACCACGCCAGGGCCGACCGCAGCGACCGCTTGCGCCGCAGGTCCGGCGGGGTAACTTGCCAGGCGGTGGTCCGCAGCGCGGACGACACGCGAGGCGCGACCGTATTCGTCAGCGCGGCGGAGACAGCGGGCGCCGCGGTGGTCGTCGTGTACTCGGCTGCCTCCTCCAGCCGCGGCCCGGCCCAGCCGCGGGCGGAGTGAGTTCCGGTTCGCAGGCCGGCGTTCGCGCTCGCCGCGGCCGCCTGCGCCCGCTGAGCGACATCCTGGGCGGCTGCCTGCGCCGCGGACCCCAGGGACGCGGCGGCGATGGCCGCCCCCTGCGAAACCTTCGTCGCCCCCTGCTGGAGCTGACGCTTGGTGTTCACCACTATGAGCCTCCCGATCTGCGGTTCCTCCTGCCACAGGTTCCCAGCGAAGGCGCGTTCAATCACGCCAGGCCGGTGGTTGTGTCCGTCGGGAGACCTCCGGTACCCTTCCGGGCCGGTACGGTGAGGGGGAAGGACTTGTGTTCAGCCCAGGGGTTGCCCCTGGAACCGCCCAGCACAATTCAGTGGAGAGTGGCCGGATTGTCTGGCCACCGAATGCGAACCGGAGTCAATGGCATGACGGAAACCCTGACCGCGACGCTGACGACCAGCCAGGGGACGATCACCATCCGGCTGTTCCCGGATCACGCCCCCAAGACCGTGCGGAATTTCGTCGAGCTAGCCGAGGGCGGCCGGGAGTGGACCGACCCGCGCACGAGGCAGGTCACCAAGGACAAGCTCTACGACGGGACGATCTTCCACCGCGTGATCCCCCAGTTCATGATCCAGGGCGGCGACCCGCTCGGCAACGGCACCGGCGGTCCCGGCTACAAGTTCGCCGACGAGATCCACCCGGACCTCACCTTCGACCGGCCGTACCTGCTGGCCATGGCCAACGCCGGGCCGGGCACCAATGGCTCGCAGTTCTTCATCACGGTGGTGCCCACCTACTGGCTGAACGGCAAGCACACTATTTTCGGCGAGGTCGTTAGCGGCAAGGACGTTGTCGACGCGATCGCCAGCACCGCGACCAGGCCCGGCGACCGCCCCGTCACTGACGTGGTGGTCCAGTCGGTCGCCATCACCCGCGGCTAGCTGGCAGGCAGGTAACGCCATGACCGCCCCCGACCAGGAGTCGCAGCCGCCCCTTGGCGGGGCGAGCGGAGTATCCCCCGGTACCCGCCGGGAAGCCGACGAGCCTGGCGACGCCGGCCGCCCGCCGACCTGCTTCCGGCACCCGGGCCGGGAGACGTACGTCTCGTGTGTCCGCTGCGGGCGGCCCGCGTGCCCAGACTGCCTGCGGTCGGCGGCGGTTGGCCAGCAGTGCGTTGAGTGCGTGCGGGAGGGCCACCGGACGTCCCGTCCGGTGGCGGCCGCCTTCGGCGGCCGCCCCTCCCGCTCCGCCATCGTCACGTGGAGCCTGATCGCGGTCAACGTGGTCATCTTCCTCGCCGAGGTGTCCAAGCCCAGCTTGCTCTACGACTGGGGCATGTACGGCCGGGCGGTCGCCGACGGCCAGTGGTACCGGCTGCTGACGTCGGCGTTCACCGCGCCGGGAACCAGCTTCGGCGGGTGGGGGCTGCTGGACATCGCGTTCAACATGTGGGCGCTGTACTTTGTCGGACCGGAGCTGGAGCGGCTGCTCGGCCCGGTGCGGTACCTGGCGGTGTACCTGCTGAGCGCGATCGGCGGCGCCGTGCTGTTTTACTACCTCGCCCCGGACGCCCTCGCGGCCGGCGCCTCCGGCGCCGTCTTCGGCCTGTTCGGCGCGTGGTTCGTGGTCACCCGGCGACTGCGCCTGGACACCCGGGGCATCGTGATGCTGATCGCGATCAACCTCATCTTCAGCTTCACCGTGCGGAACATCGCGTGGCAGGATCACCTCGGCGGGCTGATCGTGGGCGCGGCACTCACCGCCGCCTACGCCTACGCGCCCCGCAAGAACCGGGCCGCGATCCAGCTGGCCGCGACCATCGCGGTGGTCGTGATCCTGGTCGTCGCCGTGATCATCAGGAACGGCCAGCTGAGCTAGCCCTTACCGCCAGTTGGTGGCGAGGACCACGCCCGCGACGATCAGGCCGAAGCCACCCACCAGGTTCCACGGACCCAGCGTCCGCAGCCCCGGCATGTCCCCTTGAGTGACGTAGTACAGCGCGATCCAGATCAGCCCGACTACAAAGCAGGCGATCATCGTCGGCGCTAGCCACGGCGGGCTGACCTTCCGCCGAGCCGACTTCGTCGGCGGCGGCGTGTATACCGGCTTCTTCCGGACGCGGGACTTTGGCACCCCGCACCTCCTGCATGCAATCGTCGGCCTGACGCATAAGACTATCCGTCCCGACGCGCACTTTCATCGGTGTCCACCCAGCATACGACACTACTCACCGCTATGATCTGGGTTCATCAGGTGACATTCCGGGGTCAGCGGGGGCCGGCCGGGGGGTTGTCCCCCCGGGGAACACCGGGTCGATAGGGGGTCGTCCCCCCGGGGAGGGTTACTTTGTCAGCTCTTCGCGTTGCCGGTGAGGTGTGCGTGACGGCTGGCGTCCTGGCCGGGTTGTTCACCGGCTACCTGGTGTGGGGGACCGGGCCACGGGCGGCGCGGGCCCAGGATCAGTTCGCGGCGCAGCTCAATCAGTCCTGGCGGGCGGGTCCGCCGGCGCTTTCGGGGGCTGCGCCCGCGGGTGCTGGCCAGGACCCGGTGCCGGCGGTGCCGGACCGGAGCACCCTCGTCACCGGCAAGCCGTTCGCCTTCTTGCGGATCCCGGCGTTCGGGGCGCAGTGGCGGTTCACCGTGATCGAGGGCACGCAGCTCGCCCAGCTCAATGTCAGCCCGGGGCATGTGCCCGGCACGCAGCTGCCTGGGCAGCTCGGCAACTTCGCGGTCGCCGGGCACCGGGTCACCGCCGGCAACCCGTTCTGGGCGCTGCCCGACCTCACAGCGGGCGACATGGTGTACGTGGACACCCGTTACGACACCTACGCCTACCGCGTCCTGGCCCGGCCCGCCTGGGTCGCCCCGACCGACCTGTCGGTCCTCGACCCGGTCCCCGGCCATCTCGGCCTAGCCCCCACCCGTCGCCTGATCACGCTGATCACCTGCGACCCGGCGTGGACCGGGACCCAGCGGGTCATCGTCACCGGCGCGCTGGAGTCGGTCGCCGACCGCATCGCGGGCACCGGCGCCGATGCCCGCACCAGCGTCCCCGCCCTCAGCTCGCGGGCGCGGTGATGTACGGCTGGCTGTGGCGGGCGCTGCCGGGCAGCCGCGGCGCCCGGGCGCTTCAGCTGCTCGCGCTGGCCCTGGTGGTGCTCACCGCTTTGTGGTTCTGGGTCTTCCCGTGGGTGAGCGACACCTTCATGCCCTAGTGACTGGGTGGTCCCCCGTTGCCGCCGCCCGGGCCGGGGGTGCCCGTGCTGTTGGTGTTGGTGGGCGTCGGAGTCGCGGTCGCGGTCGCGGTGTTCGTCGGCGTGCTCGTTGGCGTGGTGACGGACGGGGTCGGGGTCGCGGTCGCCTGGGGCTGGTAGAAGATCGTGATCGTGGTGCCCCGCGGCTTTGAGCTATTGGGTGCGGGATTCTGGCTCCACACCACGCCCGGCTGGACCGGCTGGTTCGACGGGGCCGCCTGAGCCTGTGCGTTCACCTGGAAGCCCTGGTTCTGCAGGTCCTGCTGGGCCTGGAGGTACTGCTCGCCGATGACCGACTTGACCGTGACCCCTCCGCCGGAGACGTAGATGGTAACCGTCGAGCCAGGTGCCACCACGGAGTTGCCGGCCGGATCCTGCTTGTCGACCGTTCCCTGGGGCGCGGTCGAGTTGGGATCCTGCTGCGGGTTGACCGTCAGCCCAAGTTTCCGCAGCTGGGCCGTGGCGTCGTTGGCCTGCTTGCCGGTCACGTCGGGCACGGTGACCTTGGCCTCCCCGGCGGAGACGAAGATCGTCACCGGGGTGGTGGGGGAGGCGGCGGCGCCGTTGGTCGGGTTGGTGTCGATCACGTAGCCCTTTTGGACCGTGGCGCTGCTCTGCTGCTGGATCGTGTAGGTCAGCCCCGCCTGCCGGATCTGGGCCTGGGCCTGGGCGAGGGGCAAGTTGTTCACGGTCGGCACGAAGTACGTCTTGCCGCCGCTGTTCATCATCGAGACGACCACGGCGACGACGGCGATGATGACCGCCGCCGGGATCAGCCACGGCAGCCAGCGCCGCGCCCAGCTCTTGCGCGGCGGCGGGTAACCGCCGCCGCCGTAGGTCGCGGGGTCGAACCCGCCGGTTCGCGGCGGGTAGTTCTGCATCCCAGTGCCTGGGCCGGCCATCATCGCGGCCGGGCCCATCCGCTGGGTGCGGTCGGCGTAGTCGCCGAAGTGCTCGGCCCGGGTGGGCGGGGCCGCCATCGCGGCGACCTGCATGCCGGAGGCGGCGCGCTGGATGTCGGCCTGCATCTCGGCCGCCGACTGGTAGCGGTCGCCGGGCGGCTTCGCCATCGCCTTCAACACGATGGCGTCCGCCCACGGCGGGATGTCCGGGTCCAGCCGCGACGGCGGGATCGGGTTCTCCCGCACGTGCTGGTAGGCGATCGCCACCGGGGAGTCCCCGGTGAACGGCGGCCGGCCGGTCAGCAGCTCGTACATCAGGCAGCCGGTGGAGTACAGGTCGCTGCGGGCGTCGACCCGCTCACCGCGGGCCTGCTCCGGCGACAGGTACTGCGCGGTCCCGATAACCTGCGCGGTCTGCGTCATCGTGGCCTGCGCGTCGCTCATCGCGCGGGCGATGCCGAAGTCCATCACCTTGATGTCGCCGTTGCGGGTCACCATCACGTTGCCGGGCTTGATGTCCCGGTGCACGATCCCCGCCTGGTGGCTGTACTCCAGCGCGCGCAGCACGCCGTTGACGATCTCCAGGGTGCGCTCGGGCAGCAGTCGGTGGCCCTCGATCAGCAAGTCACGGACCGTTCGGCCGTCCACGTACTCCATCACGATGTACGGCACCGTGGTGCCCGTCGAGTTGTCCTCGCCAGTGTCGTACACCGCCACGATGGACGGGTGATTCAGCGAGGCGGCCGACTGCGCTTCACGACGGAACCGCGCCTGGAACGTGTGGTCACGCGCGAGGTCCGGGCGCAGCGTCTTGATGGCGACGATACGGTCGAGCCGGAGGTCCCGGGCCCGGTACACCTCCGCCATGCCACCGCGGCCGACGACACCCTCAAGTTCATAGCGGTCACCGAGCAACCTGGGCTGAGTCATGTCTCGCACTTTTCCAAACCGCCCTGCATTCTAGGTGTCATCACCATCAACTCGTCCCTGGCCCCGCGGCCGGCGGCGCGGGGACGGTCGGCGTAACGGTCGGCGTCGGCGTCGGCGTGGGCGTCGGCGTGGGCGTCGGTGAAGTGGCAGTAGCCGTCGGTGTCGACGACGTTGGTGTTGTGGTCGGCGAAGCCGTCTTCGTCGGCGCCTTGGTTGGAGTTGTCGTCGTCGCCGGGCTGGTCGTCGCCGACCGGGTCGGCCTCCCCGCTGACGTCGGTACGGTTCCTACATTAGTGCTTGTCGCCGGGCTGGTACCCGCGGTTGGCCCCACAGAGGCCGTCGCCGGGGACACCGCCTGGCTGACCGACCCGGACGGGCCGCCGGTGCTGCCGGTCAGCGCCGGAGTGCCGCCGCCGCTCAGCACCAGGGCGAGCACCGCCGCGGTGACACCGCAGACCGCGACTCCGGCCCCGCCCGCGATGACCCGGCGCCGAGTGAACGGTGAGGCCAGGCTCCGTTGCGTGCTGGATGGCTCTTCGTCGTAGGCCGCGGCGGACGCGGTGGGGTAGTCGGGGACCCGGGGAAGGTCGGAGGTCATGGTGATGTTCATGGCGCCGCTGCCGCGGCGCAGGGCGGACATGATCACCTCGGCCCGGTCGGCGACGTGCAGGGCGGTTTCCGGGCGGCCCTCGGGCGTCTTGGCCAGCATCGACATCACCAGGTCACTGACCGGGCGGGGCACGTCCGACGGCAGCGGCGGCACCGGATCGTGCTTGTGCATGATCGCGATCGCCAGCGGCTGCTCGGCCACGAACGGGGGCTCGCCGGCGAGGCACTCGTAGGCGACGACGCCCAGGGAGTAGATGTCGGACGCGCCGGTGACCACGGCCCCGGTCGCCTGTTCCGGCGAGACGTACATCGCGGTGCCCATCACGATCCCGGTCGCGGTCAGCTGCGGGTCGCCGGACTCACGGGCCTTCGCGATGCCGAAGTCGGTGATCTTGGTGGTGCCGTCCCCCATGATCAGCAGGTTGCCGGGCTTGATGTCGCGGTGCACGATGCCGGCGTTGTGCGCTACGTCCAGCGCCCGGGCGGCCTGGGCGACGACGTCCATCGTGTTATAGGCCGACAGCCGGCCGACCCGCTCCAGGATCTGCGACAGCGGCTCGCCGTTGACCAGTTCCATGACCAGGTACGGGCCGCCGAGCGGGCTGTTCTCGCCGTAGTTGTAGACGCGGGTGATGCCCGGGTGCGACAGCGACGCCGCATACCGGGCCTCGGCCCGGAACCGGGCACGGAACTGCTCGTCGCCGGCGTGCTGGGTCGATAGGAGCTTAACCGCGACCGGGCGGCCGAGCACGACGTCGGTACCTGCCCAGACCTCGCCCATGCCCCCGGACGCGATGCGATAGTCCAGCTGGTAGCGGCCGTCGAGAACGTAATCGGTCACGATTTCCCCAGGGCTGCCTTGATGACGTCGATCGCGATCGGCGCGGCCGCGGCCGCGCCATAGCCACCGCCTTGAACTATGACGCCGACGGCGATCGTCGGGTTGTCGGCCGGGGCGAAAGCGGTGAAAACGGCGTCGGCGCGGCTGGCGCCGACAACCCCGTTTTGCGCCGTGCCGGTCTTCCCGGCGATGTTGAGGTTCTGCGCGCCCGCGTTGGCGACCGCGCCCGCCGCGGTGCCGCTTTGCACCACCGCGATCATCATCTGCTTCTCGAAGTCGGCGATGGCGGGGCTGATCGGGTGGCTCAGCGCGGTTGGCGTCGCCTGGCTGACGATCGACAGGTCGGACGCGGTGACCTGCTTGATCAGGTAGGGCTTCATCAGCGTGCCGTTGTTGGCGATCGTGGCGGCGATCATCGCCAGCTGCAGCGGCGTCGCCGTGGTGTCGTGCTGGCCGATCGCGTCGAAGGCGGTGAACGACTTGTCGGCCTCGGCGGTGAAGCTGCTCTTGGCCGCGGTGACGCCCGGGATGTCCAGGGCCTGGTTGAAGCCGTAAGGGCCGGCCATGGCCTTCAGGGCGTCCCCGCCGAGCTGGATGCCGAGCCCGGCGAACGGGGTGTTGCAGGACTGGGCGAACGCCGTGATGGCGGGGGTCTTGCCGGATCCGTTGCCGCACTGCTCGCCGTTGTCGTTGCTGAGGAAGTTGCCGTTCGGCAGCTTCAGCGGCTGCGGCGAGTCAAGGAGGGTGTTGGGGTTGTTGGCGGGGTTTTGCGAGTACCAGGCCGAGCTGGTGACGATCTTGAAGGTCGAGCCGGGCGGGAACGCCGACTGGGCCGCGTTGTTCAGCAGCGGGCTGGGAACCTGCGCCAGCAGGGCCTTATCGTTCTTGTTCAGCTGCGCCACGTCGTGGGTGGCGAGCAGGTTGGTGTCGTAGCTGGGGTAGGAGGCCATCGCCAGGATGGCGCCGGTCTTCGGGTTCAGCGCGACAACGCCGCCGACGTGGCCGGTGCCCTGCAGGATCGCCTTCAGGCCGTCGTAGGCGGCCTGCTGGATCCTGGAGTCGACGGTGACCTGCACCGTGGCGCCCTTGCGGGGCTTGTTCGTGATCATGTCGATGAAGTTGCGGAAGCTCAGCGATGAGTCGTTGCCCGCCAGTACCCCGTTTTCCGCCTTTTCCACCCCGGTGGCGGTCGGAAATACCGTGTAGAAGCCGGTTACTGGCGCGAACACCTTGGAATTGGCGTAAACCCGTAGGTAGTGGTAAAAGTCGTCGCTCGGCTTCGTGCCCGCGATTGTCACGCCGTCGGCGGTGACGATGTCGCCCCGCTGGTACTGGAACTGGGCCGCCAGCGCGCGGCTGTTGCCGGGCCGGCTGGCCAGGCTGGTCGTCTCGAACCCTTGCAGGTAGTTGACGTTGATCATCAGGGCCAGGAACATCACCAGGACGGCGATGGAGACCCTCTTCAGCGCGCGGTTCACCGGATCGACACCACCTGGGTCATCCCCTCATCCTGGATCGGCTTGGGCGCCGGGCGCCGGGCGGAGTCGCTCAGCCGGGCGAGGATCCCGATCAGCACCCAGTTCGCGATGAGGCTCGACCCGCCCTGCGACATGAACGGAGTGGTGATGCCGGTGAGCGGGATCAGCCGGGTGACGCCGCCGACGATCACGAAGACCTGCAGCGCGAACGTGAAGGACAGGCCGCCCGCCAGCAGCTTGGAGAACGGGTCCTTGACCATCAGCGCGGTGCGCAGCCCGCGCTGCGCCAGCAGCCCGTACATCAGCAGGATCGCCATCACGCCGGCCAGGCCGAGCTCCTCGCCAAGCCCGGTGAAGATGAAGTCGCTTTGCACCAGCGGGGTCAGGTACGGCTGGCCGCTGCCCAGGCCCTTGCCGAGCAGGCCGCCGTTGGCCATCCCGTACAGTCCCTGGACGAGCTGGAAGGCCTGGTTCTCCACGAGCTTGGGATCAAACGGGTGCTCCCAGATCTGGAACCGCAGCGCGACGTGCGAGAACAGCTGCGCGGTCAAGAACGCGCCGCCGACGAACAGCATCAGGCCGATCAGCAGCCAGGAGGTCCGTGAGGTGGCGATGTAGAGCGTCGCGACGAACAGGCCCATGAAGACCGCGCTCATCCCAACGTCGCTTTCCAGCACCAGCAGGACCAGGCTGAGTCCCCAGATGGCGAGGATCGGGCCGAGGTCGCGGCCGCGCGGCAAGTCGATGCCGAGGATCCGCTTGCCCGCCAGGGCGAGCACGTCGCGCTTGGCGACCAGGTAGCCGGAGAAGAACACCGCCAGCGCCAGCCGGCCGAACTCACCCGGCTGGAGGCTGAACGGGCCGATGGCGATCTGGATCTTCGCCCCGCTCGCGGCGACACCGCTGATCGACGACGGGAGCAGGCCGGGCAGCGCGATGAGGGACATGCCGACCAGGCCGAAGATGTAGGTGTAGCGCTGCAGGACCCGCGGCTCGCTGATGAACTTGATGACCGCGACGAAGCAGGCGACCCCGATCAGCGTGTAGATGAGCTGGGTGGTCGTCGTCGACGTGGTCATCGGGATGAACAGGCCCTTTTTGCCGAAGCCGGGGTTCCCGTACTTGCCGGCCAGCGTCAGCCGGTAGATGAACACGATCCCGATGCCGTTCAGCATCGTGGCCAGCGGCAGCAGCAGCGGGTCCGCGTACGGCGCCCAGCGCCTGATCGCCAGGTGCGCGCCCAGGGTGACCACGATGAAGGCGACCAGGTACCCGAAGATGGTGGAAAGGTGCTGGCCCTTGAGGCTGCCCGCGACGTTGATGAACGCGAAGGCCACCACGCCGAAGGCGAGCGTGAGCATGGACAGCTCAGAGTTCCGCCGTGGCTCGGGCACCTCGTCGGGCTCATTCAGCGCCGGACCGGGCATGGTCATACTGCTCATGGGCTAGGACTTCACGCTGCCGGGCGGACGGTCGTGGCGACGTTGGCCGGGTGCGAGGCGGTCACCTGGCCGGTGACGGTCCCGGTCGCGGCCGAACTGGCCCGGTTCCCGGTGCTCGCCGGGGCGCTCGCGGTCGCGGTGGGCAGCGTGGTGGGCGACGGGCCGGGCGTCACGCTGCCCGTGCCTGAGGTGCCGGGCGGCAGGGCGGAGGGGGCGATGCCGAACGCGGAGGCCGGCCCGCAACTGCCGGCCTGCGGCACCTGAGGCTCTGGCCCAGGCCTAGCCGGCGCCGTCGGCGGCGGAGTCGGCTTCTGCCCGGCCTTCAGGTGCGCGTTGTGCTGGTTGACCGCCGCCAGTTGCTGGTTGTACCGCGTTAGGTCCTGCTGGTACCTGTCGTCCGCGGTCTTCCACGCCGCGAGCTGCTGCCACTGCTGGCGGCACTGGCCGACCACCGTCTCGACGGACTTCACCATGCTCTGGGCGTCGTTGAGGCCCTTGGAGGAGATGGTCTGGTTGAGCGCGATCTGCGCGTTGGCGGGCAGCTGGGCGACCTGGACGCTGCTGCGCTGGTAGGGGCTGTGCAGGCTCATGCCGGCGACGCTGGTGTTGACGCCGCGGAAGATCGCCATGTAGCCGTGGTCGACGCCCAGGTAGTACTGGCCCTGCACGTACCGCCAGCTCCCGTACAGGCCGCCGACCACCAAGACGATGAACACGATGAGGACGGTCGTCACGATCGGCACGCGGCGCCTGCGGCCGTGCCGCGTCCGCGCCCCGTAGTCATCGTCGGGGCGCGCCCGCCCCGGGAAGGGGCCGCGGCGGGCGGCCTTCGGCTCGTCGAAGGAGTCATCGGCGGCGTGGTACCCGTTCGCGCTGGCGGCGCCGGCGGCGTGCCTGCCGGTGGGCATCTCCCAGTCGGCGGTGTCGGCGTCATCGGGCAGCGCGACCTGCGGGGCGGTCCTGCGCAACAGCCCCGCCCGGCCGGCCGGGGAGTTCTGCCGCGCCGCCGAGCGTAGCTGCTCGGGGGGCCCGGCCGACGCGGCCCCGGCCATGACGGGCACCTGGGTCGGCGGTAGCGCCGTGATCTGCGGGTCGACGACGTCCGCCACGATGCAGGTGATGTTGTCGGGGCCGCCGCCCTTGAGGGCCAGCTCGACGAGCTGCAGCGCCGCCTTGTCCGGGTCACGGACCGTGCTCAGCGCCTGGTGCAGCGTCTGCTCGGTCACCACGCCGGACAGCCCGTCGGAGCACAGCAGGTAACGGTCGCCCGCCATCGTCTCGTGGGTGGACAGGTCGGGGTCAGCGAGCGTGCGGCCATCCAGCGCGCGCAGCAGCAGCGAGCGCTGCGGGTGGGTGGCCACGTCGTCCTCGGTGATCCGGCCCTCGTCCACCAGGGACTGCACCAGGGTGTGGTCGTGCGTGATCTGGTAGAACTGCCCGTCTCGCAGCAGGTAGGCGCGCGAGTCGCCGATGTGGCACAGCGCCGCGTGGCCGTCGGACCACAGCAGGGCGGTCAGCGTCGTCCCCATGCCCTCGGTGGCCGGGTCGGACATGATCATTTCCTGCAGGCGCATATTCGCGCTGGCCACCGCATTGGCGAGGGCGCCGAGCAACTCCGCGGCCGGCTGGTCGGTGTCCAGGTCAGCGATCGTGGCGATGGTGGCAGAGCTCGCGACCTCGCCGGCCGCATGGCCACCCATGCCGTCCGCGACGGCGAGCAAGTGGGGCCCGGCGTAGGCCGAGTCCTCGTTCCCCTCGCGGAGGAGACCGACGTCGGAGCGTACCGCGTAGCGGAGTGCAAGTGTCATCTGCGTAGTTCCAGAACGGTCTTGCCAATGCGGATCGGCACGCCCACGGGCACCGGCATCGCTCGCGTCACCTTCTGGCGGTCCAGGTAAGTGCCGTTGGTCGAACCGAGATCCTCAACGAGCCACTGTCCGTCCTGAGGAAATATCCGGGCATGTCGGCTAGAAGCGTAGTCGTCGTTCAGGACGAGCGTGGCGTCATTTGCTCGCCCCATCGTAATTTGCTGATCAGTCAAGTCGATAGTCATTCCGCTGAGCGCGCCTCCGGTCACGATGAGGTAGCGGGGAGTGCCGCGGGCTGACCGGGCCGGCCGCTGGGGCTGGCGCGGAGCCTGCGCGGGCGCTCTTGACCGCGCTCGCCGTACCTTCGCCGCGGCCGTGCCGAACATGTCAGTGCGAACGACACCGATGGCGGCGATGACGAAGAGCCATAGGACGGCCAGGAAGGCCACCCGGATGAGGGTGAGGGTTAGGGCATTCATCCCGTCTGATGTCCTCGGCTTCTTCGGTGCTTTCGGTTGCTGGGGCCTAAGGGTAGCCCCAGAGTTGATCAGTACCGGTCGTCCTGGTGGAAGACGAGCGTAGTCCGGCCGAGCGTCACGCTGGTCCCGTCGGTCAGCGCGACCCGGCGAACCGGCTGCCCGTTCACGAACGTGCCGTTCGTTGACCCCAGGTCGACCAGTACGACCTGGTTTTCCTCCACTCGCAACTCGGCATGGTGGCGGGAAACCCCGCCGTCGACGACGCGCAAATCGCAGTCGGTGCCGCGGCCCAGGAGGGTCACCGGCGTCTGCAATTCGTAAGTGGTCCCGGCCTTGAGGCCCGTGCCGGGACCCGATCCCTGGACGACGAGCCGCGGGCTGCCATAGAAATGAGAGCCCTGCGGCCGGGGCAGGTCGCTGCTGGGCTGGCGCACCTCGCCCGCCTCGACGGTGTGGCCGCGGATCACGCCGGACCGGATGCGGAACATCCCGGTGCCCAGGTCGGGCACGCCCTCAAAGCGCATCCGCACCGGGCCCACGAAGGAGTAGCCCTGCTCCTTGGCGTACTCTCGCGCCAGCGTCGCCAGCTCCAGGCCCAGGCTGTCGGCGTAGACGTCCAGCCGGGACAGGTCGCTAGCCGACACCTCAACCACGAAGTCGTTCGGCACCAGGGTCCGCCCCTGGGCCACGATCGCCGCGCGCTCGTCCATCTCGCGCTGGACCGCGCTGGCCACCTCGACGGGCTGCAGGTCCGACTTGAAGGCGCGGGCAAAGGCCCCCTCCACCATGCCCTCAAGGCGGCGCTCGAAGCGCTGCAGAACTCCCAACCGCGGCCTCCCTCCACTGGTCGTACACATTGATGCTATCCGTGGCACGGCAGCGTCTGGAGTCGTGCTAATCTAACGTGTCGCTCAGGGCGAGTGGCGGAACGGCAGACGCGCACGGTTCAGGTCCGTGTGCCCGAAAGGGTGTGAGGGTTCAAATCCCTCCTCGCCCACCTAGAACGGTGAAGTCTCACCGAATCGGACGGGACTTGAACCCGCTCCGGTGGTCCTCCACCGTAAGGGGAGATCTCACCGGGCGGCGGGTTCAAGCCCTGAGCACCGAGCCAGCGGGAAATCCCGCACGCACCCGCTCGCGCCCACTGCACGCGCTCGCAGACAGCCGTGACGCCGTCCGCATTCAGGCGCCCGGCCCTGTTCCCCTCCCTGCGGGGAGGCGGCGATGACCGCCCGGCCGCTTGCTCCCGTCATCCCCTCCTCCGCTGTCCCGGCTGCCCGACAGCGCGCCAGGGCAGCCGCAGGACGGCGGCTGCCCCTGGCTGAGCCTGCGCCCGTGCCGTCGCTGCCGGAGGACGTGGTCTACGGGATCGGCCGTATCGACGCCTCCGGCCGGGTCGCGGACCAGGGCGTCCTGTCCGCGCTGGGCTGGGCCGGCGGTGACCGGCTGACCCTGACCGCCGAGGCCGGCGTGGTGACCGCGCGCCGCGATCCCGGCGGCATGGTGACCGTTCCCGAGCGCGCCTACCTCGTGATTCCCGCCGCGCTGCGCCGCCGTTGCGGCCTGGAGCCCGGCGACCGGGTGCTGCTGGCCGGGGCGCCCGCCGATGAAACTCTCACCGCCTACTCTCTCGCCGTGGTGCACGAGGCTATCCGCGCCCGCGGCGTTTTCCCGCATGCGCATGGAGGACAACCGTGACTGCCACTCCCACCTCTGCGGCCATATCGCAGCAGGCCGCCGTGGACGCGGCGCTGCTGGTCCTGAAGTCGATGGGCCTGTCCCCGGCCGACCTGACCGCCGCGCCCGCGAGCCGGCCGCCCGTGCCAACCTTCGCCGAGTACGTCCCGGTCGTGGCCGCCACGGTCACCCCCGGCACCTTGCGGGCGTACCGCCCCTACTGGAAGCGGGCAGTCGAGCAGTGGGGCGAGCGGCGCCTGGACGAGCCGACGCCGTCAGAGGTCAAGCAGCTCGTGGCGTACGTCAAGGCGAACGCGGTGCCGCGCCGCAACAGCCGGGGCGGGACGCACGCTGCCGAGAACCTGATCTCGGCGCTGCGCTGCCTGTATAACCGCGCCGTGGACGACGGGCTGGTCGAGGAGAAGGACAACCCGGCTCGCAAGGTCGACAAGCCCCGCCGGATGCCGTCCACTCGCCGGGCGCTGACCGGCAAGGAGCTAGCGGAGATTAACCAGGTCGCCGCCACGGGCGACGACCCTGAACTGGACACCCTCATTTTGAGGCTCCACACGGAGACCGCCTGCCGTCGAGCCGGCGCGCTCGCGATCCGTCCCCGGGACCTGGACCGTCAGCAGTGCCTGGTCTTGCTCCGGGAAAAGGGCGAGACGTTCCGCTGGCAGCCGGTCTCGCCGACCCTGATGGCCGGGCTGGTGCAGCACGCCGGGGACCGGCACGCCCCGCCGGACGGGCAGTTGCTGCGCTACCGGGACGGGCACCAGATCACCGAGCGCCGGTACGACGGGCTGTGGGTCCGCCTCGGCAGGGAACTGCCCTGGGTCCGCACCCAGGACATCAGCACGCACTGGATTCGGCACACCACGCTGACGTGGGTGGAGCGCAACTTCGGGTTCGCGGTCGCCCACGCCTACGCCGGCCACACAGACGGCAGGGGCGAATCGGTCAGCGTCACGTCGACGTACGTGCGCGCCACGCTCGCCGAGGTCGCCACCGCCCTGGCCGCGCTGGCCGGCGAGCCGCACCCGCTCGCGCTGCCGGGAGGTGGTCAGCATGACAGCGCCGGCTGACGTCTCCGTGGTACGGGCCCGTCCAAGCGCCTGTCGCGAGCCCAGTGGCCGCGGTCCTGATCCGGCAGCGGTCCCCGCTGCGGGGCGGTCCGGGGCGGCCCGGGTCCAGGCGAAGACCATGCGGTCCTGGCCCCTGCTGGTCCTCGCGGTCCCCGCAGCGGCCGAAGTATGGTCCGGCTGGGTCGGGATCGCGCAGAAGACCGGCTTCGGCGCGGTCCCCCTCCTGCCGGGTATCTGGTCCTCGCTGCACCTGGACACGGCCGTCACGTTGCCGGTCGGGGTCGAGTGCTACGCGGCCTACGCGCTGCGGGCCTGGCTGGCCGTCGGGCACGCGGTCAGCGACCGGACCCGGAGGTTTGCCCGGTGGTCCGCGATTTTCTCGTTCGCGCTCGGCATGGCCGGGCAGGTCGCGTTCCACCTGATGGACCAGGACCACGTCACCCGGGCGCCCTGGGGCATCACCACCCTCGTGTCCTGTCTCCCGGTCCTGGTCCTGGGCATGGGGACCGCCCTGGCCCACATGCTGCGCGAGGACGCCGCAGCGGCGGACCAGCCGGACGGATGGTCCGGCGGACCGGCCGACACGTGGTCCCCGGATTGGTCCTCCGGGGACCAGCCTGAGGACCAGCCGGACCAGCATCTGGACCAGGACCACCACGGTCCGGATCAGGAACAACGTCCGGACCAGGACCAGCCAGGGCAAGTCCGGGACCAGCAGGCCGAGACCAGGGCCACGGTCCGGCCCGGTCCGTCTTCGAGGACCGGCGCCTCCGCGCCCCTTCCGGACCCGGCAGTACCGCCCGGTGCCGCCGGGCGCGTCGTTTCCCGTTCCCAAGGCCAGGGGGAAGTTCAGGCATCCTTGGTTGCCCTCAAGCTAGTCACAGCAGGGAAGCCCGTGACCCGGCGGGCACTACGCAACGGCGGGGTCAAAGGGTCCAACGCGACGCTGAACGCACTCGCCCTCCAGCTCAATGCCGAACACGCCAATGAGGGGGCCTCCGTCCCGTAGAAGCAGGGGCCAGGCTCAGCTCTCAGCCGACGAGCGATCCTCCTGGCCGAGAGCCCGGGGAGGCAGGCATGTGAGCACAGGCCCAGGACCACCGGCTAGCCTCGGCCGGTGGTCCTGGCAGGCGCACAGCGGGCACCGGGGTTCTTCGTCGTAGACCAGATGCTTGCAAGCGCGGTGCCACAAGATATTCAGCCGGGCTTGATGGTCTGGGTTACGGATGGCCCAGCACGGTCAGTCACCTTACCTTGGCTGTCCCACATTGGTCCCGACAACACCCACCCAGATCACGTTCGGGTGCTGATTGTTGGCCAACGTACTGGCCTCGCCGCCGACAGCACTCAAGTTCCCTGTCGGGGGCTTAACGCCGACCGCGTAAGGAGCATGTCTCCGAAGCGTTGTAGTGCTGGCAGGTCGGCTTTCCCCATCGTTGTAAGAGCGTTCAGCCATGTCCCGGAGCCTGGTTCCCTGCTTTCCCAGTCCGAGGTGCTGATCAGCTCGGCGACAAGTTGCCGTGCGGACATAACGTCAGGATGCCGGGCGCGGGTGAGCGACGTGATTACTTCTGGGCGGGTACTTATCTCGGCCAGTTTCGTGACAGCGATATCATGGTTAACCAAGAGGGTTGCTTTCGCTGAGGTGGCCTGGGCGGTCGCCATCGCCTGGGCTGCCCGGTAGTCGTCTCCGGCTGCCACCCAGGCGAGGACTGCCTGGCCTAGTGCCTGGGCGTGCATTTCTGGGCGGTCGGCAAACTCCGCGGCGGCCGCCTCGGTGGAGATGGCTGCTTGGCCCGCGCGGTCGCGGTCCTCAGCCAGCGACCACGCCTGGGCCAGGATGCGTGCCCCTTCGATAAGGAAGTCCCGGCCCGCTTTAGAGTCCGGATCCTGCACCTGTGAGTGTTCAATAAAAGCGGCCTCGGCAGCGCGTGCTGACTGGGCGGCGAGGTCGATATTCCCTGCAGTTGTCCATGCGGCACAGGCATTGCCCAGGATCCGGATGCGGGATATGGGATCAGGAGCCGTTTCGGCGAGGCCGGAAAGTACCTGTGCGATATGCGCAGCCTGGCGAGGCTCTCCCCCGGCGGCAGACTTCTGGACGAGCATGGCCAGTACGGCGGAACGGACCGGGGTGTCGGTGATGGAGCGGGCAGTCTCCTCGGCCAGAAGGTACTGGCCGTCGCTGGCCAGTTTCCGCGCCATGACCGCTAGGGCGGCGGCACTAAGATTGGCCATGTCGATGCGGGCGACCTGCTCAGCCTGGCCGCGCTCTCCGATAGAGAGCCAGCCCTCAGCAACATGCTGCAGCACCGGGCGGTTGTCTTCCCACTCCGGATACGGCGACTTGCTCTCCGGGAAATCGCTGGCCGGATCGGATATCTGCCGCGCGATAGCCTCGGCAGCGGTCAGCATCCGGACTGCCTGTTCCTGTGCACCGGCGACGGCCGAGGCCTGTGCTGCCAGCACTAGAACTTCGAGCCGCGAGCGCAGGTCAGCGATGGCCTGGGCGAGTTGCTCGGCGCGACCAGGATCGCCGGCAGCGGCCAGCGCTGTCGCCGTGCGCGCCCGGACGGCCTGGTCATTATCTGGGGCACTCGCGATCCGGGCCTGGGCGGCGGTCGCAGCCCGGACGGCGCGCTGGCTGTCCCCGGCCGCAGCCCATCCGCTGGCGACTGCGCATAGTGCCTCCGTGAGCTGTTGCGGGTCGGTGACAACCCCGGCTTCTGCCTCGGCTGCCGCAGCGGCCAGGGCAGCATGCTCGCGTTCACCTGCTGCCGCCCGTGCGCCCGCGATGAGGCTCAGCGCCGTGACACGGCCAAGGGGAGCGTCGATACCGTAGGCCAGTTGCTCAGCTCTGTCATGTTGACCGGACGCGCTCAGCACACGGACCACGTCGCTGTATGCCGAGTCTCGGGCCGGGGCATAGGTGAGGCTTCGCGCGAGCTGCTCCGCGAGGTCGTAGTCTCCGGCTGCGGCCCATGCTCTTAAAGCCGGCGAGATCCTGAACAAGTACAAGATGGCCAAGCACTTCGACGTCACCATCACCGGTACCACGCTGGCCGCCGAGCGGAAACAGGCGCAGATCGCCGAGGAGGCCGGCTCGACGGGATCTACGTCATCCGCACCCCGCTCCCCGCAGCCGAGCTCGGGCCGGCGGAAACCGTGACCGCGTACAAGAACCTCAAGTACGTGGAACGCGACTTCCGGCACATCAAATCCGACGACCTCGACCTGCGCCCCGTCTTCCACCGCCTGGAGAAACGCGTCCGGGGACACGTGCTGATCTGCATGCTCGCCGCCTACCTCACCTGGCACCTGCGCCAGGCCTGGGCACCGCTGACCTACACCGACGAAGACCCGCCCGCCCAGGCAGGCCCGGTCGCGCCTGCGCAGCGCTCGGCACCGGCCGAGGCCAAGGCCCGCCGCCAGCACGACGAGCACGGGCGGGCCTACCTCCGCTACCAGGGCCTGCTCAACCACCTGGCCACCCTGACCCGCAACGAGCTCCGCTTCGCCGGCACCCCCGCTGCCGTCCCCGTCCTGACCGACCCCACCAGCCGCCAGAAGCAGGCCTTCGACCTCATTGGAGCCGCCATCCCGCTCACCCTGAAGAAGTAGCCAGAAACCGCCGCCAGGCCCGGCGCGAAAGCGCAGCCCAGCAGCGGTCTCGGCATCTTCAGGCCACGTAACTTCGGCCTAGATGGACTGCCGGTAGCCGAAGAACTCGTGGTCCTCGTTGTAGCCGCCGTAGCCGCTGCCGATCTCGGAGTAGTGGGTGACGAACTCGATGCCCTTGATCCATTTGACCTGCTTGAAGCCGAGCTCGTTTTCGTTGCGGAGCCGGAGCGGTGCCCCGTGGCCGAAGCTGAGGGGTTCGCCGTTCATGTCGTAGGCGAGCATCGTCAGGTGGTGGCCCATGTGCCCGATCGGGTGGGCGTCGTAGTACACGCCCTTGTCGGCTCCCTCGCCGAGGGAGTAGAACACCACCCATCTAGCTTCGGGCTGCGGTCGGACGAGGTCCATGATCGTCTGCATCGACACCCCGCCCCATTTGGCGACCCCTGACCATCCCTGGATGCAGAAGTGCTGGGTGATCTGCTCGTGGTGCGGCAGGGCCCGCAGCTGGGCCAGGCTGAGGTCGGCCGGGTGCTCGACCAGGCCGTGGATCCGGAGCCGCCAGCCGGCGAAGTGCCCGTCGAACAAGGCCTTGTACTCATCGGAGTCGGGGTACTGGCCGTTGTGCCAGAAGTACGGGGAGATGTCTTTCTCGCCGTATTCGCCGGGTTTGGGGTCGACGTGCTCGAACAGGTGCTGGAGCGGGCCGACGATGGCCTGGCCGGCGCGCTGCACAAGGCGGGGGTGGCGGATCGTGAACGGGGTGGCCGCCACCCAGGCGACGATGATGACGGCCATCGACACCGCGAACAGCCAGAAGCCGTCCCAGCTGTTGTCAGTGCGCCCGGCGTAGACGTGGTTGAGGTTGACCAGCAGCCCGGTGGCGAACACCAGGGACACGTGGACGACGATGAAAACCAGGAAGTAGACCAGCACCAGGAAGTGCACGGAGCGGGCGAACTGGATGCTGAGGACCTTGCTGAGCCGCTTGAAGCGGGCGGACAGGGCGGGGGACATGCCCAGCCCGGTGATCAGCGCCAGGGGGGCGGCGACGAACACGGTGACGAAGTAGGCGATCAGCTGCAGGCCGTTGTAGGCCACCCAGGTGTTCTCGACCGGCCAGTTCAGCGACAGGTACTGGATCAGCACCGACAAGGCGTCGGGGAACACGCTCCAGCTGGCCGGCACCAGGCGCTGCCACTGCGAGGTGGCGAACAGCAGCACGTAGAACACGATCCCGTTGACCAGCCACAGCAGGTCCATGCTCAGATGCCACCAGCGGGCCAGCCCGATGGAGTGGCGGAGCCCGGGCAGGCCGACCTGCCCCGGGAGGCTGATCGAGTCCTGCTTGGCGGTCCACAACGGGTCAGCGGGCACCGGTTTCTGGATCCGGAACCAGTCCCGGCCCGGGGTGGAGTGCCGGGTCCAGTACAGGCGCGGATGATCGGACAGGATCTGCGTCCCGGAGCGGATCATGAACAGCATGAAGAACAGGTTGAAGAAGTGCTGCCACCGCAGCCAGGCCGGGAACCCGGTGGCCGCCCGGGCCCGGGCCGAGTACAGCGTGCCCGGGTACCGGGCGATGAACCGCTGGACCACGGGGTCCCCGCGCAGGCCCTTGGCGACGGCCACCGCGACCAGGAGCAGCACGAGGCCGATGGGCAGCAGCCACAGCAGGTTGAACCACTTGCCGCGGCCGACGCGCACCCGGGGGGCGATACCGTTCACGTGCGGCACCGAGCCCGCCCACGTGGCGGTGTTGACCTGGTCCTCGCCCGGGGTCAGCTGCCACCGCCAGTCGCGCACCGTGTCCGGGGAGACCCCCGCCGGCGCAGGCGCCGGCAGGTCCTCAGGTGCGGGTCCCGCGTCGGCGCCCATGACATGAAGCCTAGAGCGCCGGTCAAGCACGGTCGCCGCGTCCGCCGGTGGATCCCTCGCTGGCGGAGCCTAGCGACGTGATCAGCACCGTCCCCCGGACGCAAGTTAACCGCTGTTCAGCGATGTCCGGCCAAATTCCCGCTCGCTACTACGACCTCATATACCCAGGGGCTCGCTACTACGATCCCATATACCCAGGGGACAGCATCGCGTGCAGACGACTTCGGTCATCCGTGCAGACGACTTCGGAAACCGACAGCGGTGATCTGATCGCCGATGACGGGGAACTGTGCCAGCGCGGAGTCCAGCACCTGCCGCTGCAGGTGCGGGTCGCCGTGCAGCGCGTATCCCAGGATCGTGGCCAGGAGGAGCAGCAGCGGGAACGCCGACACGAACCGTAGTAGGTGATCTGCGCGGCGAGGTAGCTGCCCTGGTCGTCGCCGAACTTGTACAGCACCGCCACCGGCAGCGCCGCCCAGCGGTGCCGCCGCTGGTAGGCGTCGGTCCTGCTCACCATGCCCATCGCGGCTCCTTGATGTCCTTGTCCTGCCTGGTCCCGGCGGGCAGCACCGGCCGCCGCCCCAGCTGACCGCACGCGCCGCGCCGACCAGCAGACCCGGCTAGGCCGTGACCGGCACGGGCAGGCAGCAGCCGACGCCGCTGCACCCGTCCTCACCAGATAAGCATGCGCGAGCCGGCTTAACCGGGCAGCCTGAGACCCGCACGCTCTACAACGAGGCAACCGCCTGGTCCCACCGGGAAACCTCTCTCAATCGCCCGCAGCGGCTTGACACTTAAGCTCCTGGGATGGCTGTCAGGCAGGCCGTGACGGGCACCCGCCCCCGGCGACGGTCACGCCTGGTAACACCAGCACTGAAGCGCGCGTTTTGCGGGGGACGTCAGCGCGGGCCCGGACCTGTCGGGATTTCTGTGGGGACGCGGCCGCGCGGGAAGTCGTGGTCTTGGGCGGCGCCGGGGCGGGTAACCATGGCCTGGGTGCCGAGGCCACGCCCGCCGCGTACCGGGCGGCTGAGGCTAACCTGTCAGCCTTGTGGCGCCCCGGCGGGTTCGAGGTCGGCGGGCCCGGGTACCGCTGCGACGATGGCGGCCAGGTCGAAGCCGTCGATCGTCTCGCGCTCAAGGAGCAGGCCGATGACCCGGTCGAGAGTTTCGCGATGCCCGCGCAGCAGGCTGGTCGCGGTGTCCTCGGCCTCCCGGAGCAGCCTGGCTACTTCCTGGTCGATGGAACGCTGCGTGTCCTCGGCGTAAGGGCGGCCGGCGAAGGGGTTGTCGCGGCTCGGTCCCTCGGGCCCGTAGCTGATGGGCCCGACCTTCGCGGAGAATCCCCACTCGCGCACCATGTGCGTGGCGAGCTGGGTCGCGCCCGCGAGGTCGTTCGCTGAGCCGGTCGACGGTTCCGCCAGGACGACGATCTCCGCGGCGCGGCCGCCAAGGCGCACGGCGAGTGAGGCGGTGAGGTGGCTCTCCGGGTACAGGTGGCGCTCGAACGTGGGCAGCTGCTCGGTCACGCCAAGGGCGGCTCCGCGGGAGAGGATCGTGACTTTCGCGACGGGATCGGCGTGCTCGCAGAGCGCGGCCACGAGCGCGTGCCCGGCCTCGTGGACGGCGACGGCGTGCTTCTCCTCGGGCAGCAGGGCGTTCGACGCGTCACGGCGGCCGATGAGGAGCCGGTCCCTGGCGGCTTCGAAGTCGGCGGCACTGAGCACGCCGCGATCTGCGCGCACGGCGTTGATCGCGGCTTCGTTCACGAGGTTGGCGAGATCGGCGCCGGAGAATCCGGGCGTGCCGCGCGCCACGACGCCGAGGTCCACGTGAGGCGCGAGCGTCTTGCCGCGCCCGTGGATAGCCAGGATGGCGGTGCGCTCCACGCAGTTGGGCAGCGGAATCTCCACGGTCCGGTCGAAGCGCCCGGGCCGCAGCAGCGCCGCGTCGAGGATCTCCGCCCTGTTGGTCGCGGCCATGACGACCACCCTGGCGCCTGGCTCGAACCCGTCCATTTCCGACAGCAGCTGGTTGAGCGTCTGCTCGCGCTCGTCATTCGAGCCGAACCCGCCGGGACCGCGCCGGCCGCCGATGGCGTCGATCTCGTCGATGAAGATGATCGACGGGGCGCGCTTCCTGGCGTTAGCGAACAGGTCCCTGACCCGCGAGGCGCCGACGCCGACGAACATCTCGACGAAACTGGAGCCGCTCAGGGAGAAGAACGGCACGCCGGCCTCGCCGGCGACAGCCCTGGCGAGCAGGGTCTTGCCGGTCCCCGGCGGCCCGGCCATCAGCACGCCCTTCGGGCCGACCGCGCCGGCGCGGTCGTACCGGGCCGGATGCTTCAGGAAGTCGACCACTTCCATGACCTCGGCCTTGGATCCTTCATAGCCGGCGATGTCCGCGAAGCGCGTCTTTGGCCTGTCCTCGTCGTAGACCTTGGCCTTCGACCTGCCGAAGGCCATGATCCCGCCGATCCGCCCGGTGATCTCCTTGCTGCTGCGGCGGGCAAACCAGGCGAAGAGCGCGACGATGATGACAATCGGCAAGATCCAGCCAGCTATTGATGCAAGCATCGAGCTGGTGCGCGGGATGGTTCCTGTCACCTGGACCTTGTGCCCGAGCAGCAGGGCGGGAAGATCGCCGTCGTTCAGCGCGGTCGGGATCTGGCAGGTGTAGGCCTTGCCGTCGGCGAGCTTCCCGCTCACCGATCCCGCCGTGGTGATCGCCGCGGTCGAGACCTTGTTCGCGGTCACGTCGCTGACGAAGCTGGTGTAGCTCAGCGCCTGAGCCGGCGTCCCGCCTGCGCCTGGGCGCCAGGGCAGCAGCACCAGCATGAACGCGATCAGGATCCCGGCCGGCAGCAGCCATCTCCACCAGGACGGGGCCGGAGCCGGAGTCGGCGAGCCAGATTCCTTAGGCAGACCAGATTCCTTGGGCAGACCAGATTCCTTAGGCAGGCCAGGCCCCTCCGTCATCGGGTAAGCGGCACGGATACGGACGCCGGGACGCATATGCAGCCTCGGCTCAGGGCACCCGAGACAGTCGCCTGGCAGTAGCGGGAAGCGAGTGAATGGTGCTGGTCAGCGGTGTGCCCGCACGGGCAAAGGGTGCCCGGTGGCAGCTCGCCACTAGATGGTGTCGTCACGTCCCCAGTCAACCGCGCACTGGCCGCATCGGAAATAACCAATCCCGCATGAACCCATCACCCCAGCCGATCGCCGGCACCAATGAGCCGTGCCGCGTGGCAGGGATGGACGTGGCGCCGCCGCACACCCATGATGGCCAGAGACAGTGATGATGCCGGCCGTCATCCCAGCAGCGTTGCCGGGCGATCATTGCTCCGGACCCGCTAGCGATCCGTACTCATCCCTACGTCGCGCCCAGCCGCAGCCGCACGCGATCCCCGTCGCCCTGGTCAGCTCGCCGGTGATCACTGCCGCGTCAAGGCCGGGTCCCCCGCCGACCTGGTAAACGCCCCAAGGGATCAGACGAGACGCTGGTGGACGTAGCACCATCTCCATGCCGCTCCCGGCGCTAGCCTGTCAAAGGACAGGCCACCCAGCCGCAGGTCAGGCAGACCACCCGCCATGTCGCGCTGACCGCTGCCGGGGTGGTGTTCCTGGTCGAGGCGCGGCAGATCCTGGCGCATACCGACCGCGCCGCAGCGGCGGCCCGGCGCGCGGTAGGCGCGGCCAGCGCCTTAAAACCGTGTTCATCGATGTCGCGAGGTGTAATCGGTTCTGGTGATCAGCCTTGCTCGGATTGCACGTTTCCCACATGGTCACCGAAGGCGTCTGCTGGGTTACATGAAGCGAGTCATGCGGATGCGACCTGATGACCGCCCTTGACGCCGCCAGGGCGCCAGACTACGTCCAGGCGGAGGCCAGCCTGTCCGTCCTCAGCCGACCCGGCTTCACCATCGCCAGGCTGAAGGGTGACCTTGACATCGCCAGCACCCCGGAGCTGCGTGAGCGTCTACTCAGCGCGCTCGGCCCGGGCGTGCGGCTGCTCATCATCGACCTGTCCGGGGTGTCATTCTGTGACGTGTCAGGGCTGGCCGTGCTGATCGGCACGCAACGCCGCGCCCGAGGGCTAAGGATCACCGTCCGCCTAGCCGCCCCCCGCCCCCAGATGGCGAAGCTGCTGCGCGTCACCGGCCTGGAATCGCACTTCACGATCTGCGCCACACTGGATGATGCGCTCCCCGTGCAAAGGGGCAGGCCTCAGACCGCGACGTCCCCGCCAGCCGCCGAGGTCCACGCGGTGACGCAGGGAATCTGATCCCGCGCGTCAGGAAGGACAGCGCAGGAAAGAAGGGCAGGCCATGCGGGATTTCCGGGCTGACCGGGTTCCGGTGGTGCCCTGCCATGCCAGGGGCTGCTCGCCCGGTGCTCCGGCTGCGGCCAGGTCAGGCCGGCCGGCTCGGGCACGCTGGCGGAACCGGTATCCCGTGACTGCACCGTTCCCGCGTTCCGCGACTGCCCGGCCTCCGCAGGCCGTCCGGGGCATCGAGAGATCCTTTGCGCAAAACGAGTGGTGGTTCCACGCTCCCGTAACCGTGCCGGGCGAGATCACCACGAATATGCATGCTGGCCGCGGTGCCGCCGCGGGAGTCGCGGTTCAGGTCGTGGCGGCGGCCGGGTCGGTCAGCCAGCCGAGCCGCTGTGACATCGCCTGCGCGCAGCTGACGACCGCGCGTACGTGGCCGGAGTCATCGGCCGCGCGCCACAGCACCGACCAGGGGTAGCTGGACGCCGGGTCGGTCAGCGGCCGCCAGATGGTCCCGGGGAGCGCGGCGATGCAGGAGGAGGGGACGCAGTACAGGCAGCGCCCGGCGGCGACGAGGTCGGCGGCCGCCCGGATGCTCTCGACGGTTCCCCCGTACACGGCGGGGGTGAACCCGGCGGCCCGGCACATCTCGACGGTGAACTGGTTGAACTCCGGCGCCTGCGCTTCCTCGGCGAGCAGTAGTGGCTCCTCGGCCAGGACGGCGACCGGGACGCCGTCTTGCCCGGCGAACCGGTGGCCGGGGGGCACCAGGACCCCGAGCGGGTCCTGGCGGAACAGCAGCGATGCGATCTGCGGCGGGGCGAGCGCGGCCCGGCCGATCCCGACGTCCAGCCGGCCGTCGGCCAGCTGCCGGTACTGCTCGGGCACGCTGGCCTCGACCTGGTGGATCACCAGGCCGGGGTAGCGGGCCTGGACCTGGTGCAGGATCTGCGGCATCGAGTCATAGCTGGAGTCGATGATGCCGACGCGCAGCGCCGCGTCCGCGCCTACCGCGCGCCGGGCCGCCGCTGCGGCGCGGTCGGCGTGCGCCAGGATCTGCCGCGCCTCGACCAGGAACACCACCCCGGCAGCGGTCAGCGCGACATGGTGCGTGCTGCGTTCCACGAGGCGGACTCCCAGCTCGCGCTCCAGCCGCTGCACCTGCTGGCTCAGCGCCGACTGCACGATGTGCTCCCGCTCCGCGGCCCGGCCGAAATGCAGCTCCTCGGCTAGCGTCACGAAGTAACGAAGCTGACGCAGCTCCATGCCCGCCGCCAAGTCCATGTCCGGCCCATCGTGTACTCCCTGGAACTGCCCGCAGGCGCGGGGCGCCGACCCCGGCGACCGGCAGCGACAAATCCTGCCCGGCCCGCATGCGGCCCAGGACAGGAAACCTGCCCTCAGCCTAGCTTCCGCGCCAAGCCCCTGGGAACGCCGGCCGGGGCGGCCCCGCAGGTGAGCGCCAGGTAATCGGTTCTGGTGATGGGTCCTGCTGAAGCCGGCTGTTTCCGCCGCGCGGCTAACCGGGTTGACTTGCAATTGGCCAGCCGGCCGCGCTGGCGTCTCTCACATAAAGGGGTCCAGTCATGATCCCCGTCCCGAACCTGGCGGTGGGCATGCCCGCCATCAGCATGAACGGGTCAGCGCCGCGCTGTGAGCACCTTGACGGGCTCGCGCCGGTCACGCCCCTGTCCGATCACTGCCGGGACTGCCCCGGCCGCGCGGACCGTCCCGCGGCGGCCCTGGTGGTCTGCCTGACCTGCGGCTGGGTGACCTGCTCCGATAACTCACCGGGCCGCCATGCCAGTGCACACTACGAGGAGACCGACCACCCGCTGGCCGCCGGCCTGGAACCGGGATCGCGGTGGAGATGGTGCTACGTCCACCAGCGCCTGGTCTGACATAGTGAGCCGGGCAATGGACAATGACGGCAGATCACCAGGCCGCCGCCGACGTCAGCCTGAGCGAGAAGCATACGCGCGCCGCCCGGCTAGCTGGTCAACACGGACTAGCCGCCTGGCTGACCCGCAGCCAGCGGAGATGGCCGCCGCCGTGTGATCGGTCCTGGTAATGAGCCTTGCCCGGATTGCTGGTATCCGAAGGGCGGCGAATGGCGTTTGCTGGATACATGGATCAACCTCTGCCCGCAGGGCCGAGTACCGAGGCCATGCCACAGCCCGCCGGAGGTAAGCCTCTGCTTGCCGGCCCGGTGCCGTCTGCGCCGCGGCTGCGCCTGGATCCGGCGGGGTCGCGCGGCACGCTGCTCGACGGCGGCTGGTGGCCGCGATCGGGCGACGCGGTAGCGGAGCTCCCCGGGCTGATCCGCGCCATCGATGACCGCTGCGGGCGTGTCGCGCGCCTCATGCTCGGCCCGGCCGGCTGGGACAGCCGGCCGCGCCGGCTGAGCGCCGCAGGACGGGTCGTCCGGCTCGGCTGGTTTCCCGGTCAGCCCGCCGGCCTGCTCACCGCGCTGTGCGGCAACGGCCGGATGGACCTCCTGGTCGTCCCGCCCGGCACCGCTGAGGCCGATGCCCTGGCCGCCATGGAACTCGCCGCCAGCGCCGCCAACCGCATCCATGCCCCGGACATCCTCGCCACTGTCATCCGCCGCCCTGCCCCGCCGTCCCAGACGGAACCTGAGCTATCTGTGTGGGAGAACGAAGGCGGCCGCCTCGCGGGTGATGCCGTTCACCGGACCGCAGCCTGACGATCTGCGCCACGCTGGCTGATGCGCTCCCCGGTAGGCGAGGACTCAGCCGCGGCCCGCCGCTCCTGCAACTGCCTGGGGTCACCCGGGTGACGTGAGAATGGGCCCCGCCGGCACGGTACCGGCAACCGCTCGCACCAGTCCGGCGTCGCGCATCCCGCCAGCCGGGCAGGCGGGTGCGCGGGGTACCCGTTGGTCCGGCAGCCGCGCGATCGCCCGGATGCGTCCGACGGCCTGCTGCCCTGCCCTGGCCCGGACGGGTGATAATGCCTGCTGCCCGCACCGCGGGTGCGGTGCGGGCAGCAGGTGTTTGTTACCGGGCGGCAGTCCTGGCCGGTGCCGCCCCGCCCGGGGGCTTGAT
>JAICUO010000906.1 GCA_025935815.1 Streptosporangiaceae bacterium | reverse complement strand
GTGGGGACGCGGGCCGCGCGGGAAGCGACGCCTCCGGAGACCTCAAGGCAGTTCAACTAGGCCGGATGCTAGTCGCGTGGACAGCTGGCCGTCCACGCGCTACCCGGCAAGCCCCTTGGCGTGGAGCCATTCGATGTCCGCCATGTATTCGCGGAACTTCTTGGACCCCTTGGGAGCGACCACGACTATCGAGTCAAAAGGAGTCGCCTTAAACCTTCTCGACCAGGTGCCGACAGCCCCGGGCAAGTCTCGCCAGTCCATTCCGGCGGACGCCTCGCGCCTCAGCAGCACCTGCGTATTCTCGTCACGGCGGATCAGGTCGCCCGGAACGCCGAAGAATTCGGCGGCGCTGGTGAAGACGGCATCCCTGATGTCGAGAGCCCAGTCGACCTCCTTGTACTTCTCCACCGCCGCCGCGACGCGCTTCGCATCGTCCGGCAGTCCCAAGCCCGGCCCGATTATCATTATCGACCCGATCTTCCCCCGCAGCGTGACGTGCCGGAACACGCACCCGCTAATCGGGCGCAGCTGCGCCAGCCGCAGCGCGTCGACAGTGACCTCATCAAAGAACACCCCCTGCGCCCCGCACGCGTCCAGCCGACAGCGCTCAAGAACGGCATTCCGGACCACGTTCCCGAACCCCAGGTCATCACGCCGCACCAGCACGCAGAGCTTAAGGGTCACGTCGACTAGGTGGATGTCGCGGTACTCCCGCGGCTCACCGAAGAGCCGCACGCCCGTCACGGTCTGGCCCTTAAGCTCAAGTGCCATTCCTTCTCCCTCCCTTGCCGGCACCCCACTCTACCCGAAGATTTGAGTGAGGATGTCATTGGTCGGGGCGACGTAGGTGAGGATCTGGTTTCTGCCTCCTACAAACCAGTTCTTCAGATGACTTCTTATCGAGCTGGCGCTGGAGCCGGTCAAGTCGACAGGGACGCTCGCCACTTCGCCGATTACCCAGAAGTCCGGAACACTCTTCGCTACCTGTGAAGCGCCCTGCCACACAATAGACGGATCACCGTCGACCAACTGACCGACGGCCCGCTCAAGTCCGGTGCCATAAGCCCGCCTCTTGTCCCACGAGCCTAGTTTCTTCCACCTATCCAGTTCACCCTGAGAAAGCCGGTTGGCGACTAGGTCCGGGTTGTCCAGCGCAGTTTGTATTGCTGTTTGCAGTCGCACGAGCGCCTGCGAGCCGGACTCGCCAAGCAGCGCACCTATGTCCAGGGCGCCAGAAGTCCCGGCTACGGCAGTCCCGGAGGTAGTCGCCGCGGCGCCGGTCGCGCCTGCGCCGACCGCGACCCCGCCCACGGTGAACGCGGCCCCGCCGAGGACCGCGGCCGGGCCGGAGGGATCGTAGCCGGGGGCATACGGGATGGCGGTGTGGCCGCAGCCGCCGGCTGTGGCGCAGATGACGGTGACGTTGGGGCGAGCAGGCGCTGTGCGGCCGCCTCCGCCGCCTCCGCCTCCTCCTCCTCCTCCGCCGCCGTTACTGTAGTCGCTGCTGGTGGGCGCGCCGGGGGCGGCTACGCCGGGCGGTGGAAGGGCGGTGCTGCAGTCGCCGATGTACGCGCACGGTGGCGGGGGCGGGGGGTCGTTGCAGGCCTTGTACTGGCAGGCATCGGTTCCTGCGGGGTCGCTCAGCGATGCCGGGTCGTCCAGGGAGTAGGCGTAGGCGTTGAGGTCCTGGGGATTGTAGGGGTTGACCAGCGGGTCCGGGGATATGAACGCCGCGCCGCCGGGGTTGTACTCGCGGGCGCCCAGATTCGTCAGGCTGGTGGCGGCATCGGCGGTCCCGCCGACGAATCCCCTGGTGCCGGGCCAGGCCGGCTGCGCGGTGCCGGCCGGGTTGCCGTACGGGTCGAAGTACCGGCGCGCCGGGGCGAGGGACGCGGCGTTGATGGCCAGGGTGGCGGTGCCTTGCTGGTTCCCGGCCAGGTAGGTGACCTGGCCGTCGCTAGTGCGGACCGCGATGGTGGCGCCGCCGATGGCGTAGTAGCGGGCGCTGCTGAAGACAGGGGTCGCCCCGGTGGTCTCGGTGAGCTGCTCGCCTGCCAGGTACAAGGTCGCCAGCCCGGGGCCGCTGTCTTGCTGCAGCAGCAGGCCACCGTCCGCGTCGTAGGCGTAGGACGTGGTGCCCGGGCTCGGCCCTCCGGTTGAGGTGACCGAGGCGAGCTGCCCCGCGTCGTTCCAGGCCAGCGTCTGGCTGTTGGATGGCGCGGCGATGGAGGTGGCGTGCCCGGCGGCGTCGTAGCCGTACGTGGTGGTCGTGCTGGGCGACCCGGTAGTGCTGAGTGATTGGGAGCTGACGGCGTGCGGCGGCTTAGACGGGCTTGCCGCGGCTACCGACCCCGGCGGCGGGAAGGTGCCGCCCATGGTGGTCGCCGGCCCCGTCGCGGGGGTGGACACCTGGGCGGTGAGGTTGCCGGCGTTGTCGTAGGTGTACTGGTCCCAGTACGGCCAGGCCGC
>JAICUO010000408.1 GCA_025935815.1 Streptosporangiaceae bacterium | reverse complement strand
GGCGACGAGATCTGGGCCGCCACCGACCAGATGACGCGCGGGTTCCTCATCGGCGCGACCGCGGGCAGGACCACGCTGACCGGCGAGGGCCTGCAGCACAACGACGCGCACTCCCAGCTGCTGGCCTCGGTGTCGGAGGCCTGCGTCTCCTACGACCCGGCCTGGGCCTTCGAGATCTCGGTGATCGTGAAGGACGCGCTGCGGCGCATGTACGAGGCGACGCCCGAGCACCCCGACGGCGAGAACATCTTCTACTACCTGACCGTCTACAACGAGCCCTACGCGCAGCCGCCGGCGCCAGAGATCGGCGGGCTGGACGAGGGGGTCCTGCGGGGCCTGTACCGGTACGCCCCCGCTGCTGACCCCGCTTCCTCCCCGCAACCAGGCGAGGACTCCGCGCCCCGTGCCCAGGTGCTGGCGTCGGGCGTGGCCATGCCGTGGGCGCTGCGCGCGCAGCAGCTACTGGCCGCCGACTGGGGGGTGGCGGCCGACGTGTGGTCGGCCACCTCGTGGACCGAGCTGCGCCGCGACGCGCTGGCCTGCGAGAAGCACAACCTGCTGCACCCGCAGGAGGAGGCGCGCGTCCCGTACGTGACGTCGGTGCTGTCGGACGCGCAGGGACCGGTCGTGGCCGTCTCGGACTGGATGCGCGCCGTCCCCGACCAGATCGCCCGCTGGGTGCCCGGCCGGTACACCTCGCTGGGCACCGACGGGTTCGGCTTCTCCGACACCCGGCCCGCCACCCGGCGGTTCTTCAACGTGGACGCCGAGTCCATCACCTTGGCGGTGCTGTCGGAACTGGCGCGGGCGGGCCAGGTCGACCGGGGCCTGCCGGCCCAGGCGATCGCCAAGTACAAGCTGGACCTGCCCGTCTCCGAGGCCCTGGGGTAACCCGCGCCATGGTGGCGGGGCCGCGCCGGTTCAGCCCCGCCACCGCCCGCGGGCGACTGTGATAAATGGCGACTGGAATGAATACCGCGAATAGCGCGTATCGCCCTGCGGTTTCACCGCTTCCCCGTGATCGTGAGTCATGAGCAGCGTGACAGTACCGGAAATGCCTGCCCTCATGAGATCACCGAGCGCTGGCCAGCGCGGCTTGCCTCAAGGGGCAAGGCGACGACGCTCAAGTTCTCATGCATTCCCGCTCGCGAAGAGCGCTATACCCGCGCCCGCAACGGCCCAATTCAATTCTCAGCGGCCACGCCGGCCACCGATACTCCAATGTCATTTGCCTCGCGTATCTCCCCGGCCCCAGAAAGCGGCAGAGGACACAATCGCATCCCACGGCGACCGGCCTCCCGCGCGCGGCGCCCGCGCACAGCGCCCGCGACCACGGCCAGCCCGCCGCTCGCGCTCGTTGTCACCACTCACGCCGGCGCGTTCTCATGGATCGCCTGTAGTTCGCCCGCCACTGCGTGTACTTGCCGACGTAGTAGGCCGCCGGAATGAGCAGGACCAAGATGAGGTCTGTCACCCGAAATCACCTCCAGCGGGGTCCTCGGAACCCCCTTGTTCTCTCTCCTTGAAGCGGGACATCAGCCGCGCGGTAAGCGAGCGATGCCGTACTGTCGATTAGTTGCTAAAAGTTTCTCAAGTAGTTGCTAAGATTTTTGCGAGCTCTCCGCGGGGGCGACTTTCGACAATCGAGCGCCCAGTCCGGCGGTGATATGGCCTATCCCCGTAATGTGAAGGTTATCAATCACGCCATAGGCGCCCAAAGAGATAGCGCTTGATGCGCGCTGACCCAGGACGTTGCCGGACGATACGGGACGATAGCGACCCGCCGGTCGCCTCCCCCCACTGGGGCGGAGCCTTTACGCTATAGCCGCGGTTGCCACTTTCAGCGACCACGGCGCTACGGCGGGCCAGGCGGCTTCGCCAACGGCCGGCCTGCCACCGTGGCGGCGGCGTGGCACTCTGGATACGTGCAGGCGAAGAGGCAAGGCACGCAGGGCGCGGCGGGCGCGGCGATCGGCGACGGCGCCCCGCCCGCGCGGGTGCATCCCGAGACGGTGGCGCGGATCGAGCGGTCCATGGGAGCGCTGGGCACCGCGGCGATCGCGGCGATGGACGCGCGGCTTCCGTGGTTTCGCCGGATGTCGGCGGAGAACCGTTCCTGGCTCGGCCTCGTGGCGCAGGCGGGCATCGCGGCGTTCGTCGACTGGATCCGCCACCCGGAGCGGTCCCGGCCGGCCGCCACCGAGGTCTTCGGTACCGCCCCCCGCGAACTGGCTCGCGCCGTCCGGTTGCAGCACGCCGTGGAGATGGTCCGCGTCATCATCGACGTGGTCGAAAGCCGGGTCGACGAGCTCGCCGCCCCGGACACCCCCCGAGCGCAGGCTGAGCTGCGGGAGGCGGTCCTGGTCTACGCGCGGGAGATCGCCTTCAGCGCCGCCCAGGTCTACGCGCGGTCCGCGGAGGCGCGCGGCGCCTGGGACGCCCGGCTGGAGGCCCTGGTCGTGGACTCGCTGGTGCGCGGTGAGTCCCAGGAGTCGCTGAACTCGTGGGCCTCCGCACTGAGCTGGTCCTCAACGCCCGTCGCGGTGATCGCCGGGACCCTTGACGGTGAGGACGCCGAGCCGGCCATCGAGGACCTGCGCGCCCAGGCCCGGCGGGCACGGCTGGACCTGCTCGCCGGGGTCCAGGGCGCCCGGCTGATCGTCGTGCTCGGCGGGACCGATGACCCCCTCGGGGCCGCCGAGAAGCTGGCCGGCCGCTTCGGGCCCGGCCCGATCGTGGTGGGCCCGCCGGTCAAGGACCTGCGCTCGGCGTCCTCGTCCGCGCGGGCGGCCGTCGCCGGGCTGCGCGCGGCCGCTGCCTGGCCCGATGCCCCGCGGCCGGCCAGCTCGGAGGAGTTGCTGCCCGAGCGCGCCCTGGCCGGCGACGAGGAGGCGGTCCGGGTCCTCGTCGAAGGCGTCTACCAGCCGCTGACGACCGGCGGCCCGACCCTGCTCGACACGCTCACCGCCTACCTGGAGCAGGGATCATCGCTGGAGGCCACCGCCCGGCTGCTGTTCGTCCACCCCAACACCGTCCGCTACCGCCTGCGCCGCGTCACCGAGCTGACCGGCTTTACCGCCTCAGAAGGCCGCGACGGCTTCACCCTGTGGACCGCCATCATCCTCGGCCGCCTGGCCGCCGCCCGCGGGTGATCGCTCCGCGAGTGATCATGCGGTGACGGCCCGATGAACGGTTCTTGTAGAATACCTACAACGTGTTCTCGGAGAACTTTGGGCGGATCGCTACCAGGGTGGGGGACTTCTACAGGGCAAGGTTAACTACGTGCTGATCCTCACCGCGCCTGGGCAGGGCGCGCAGACCCCCGGCTTCTTGGCCCCGTGGCTCGAGATCCCCAGGGTGGCCGAGCAAGTGGGCGACTGGTCCGAGCTAGCCGGGCGCGACCTGACGCGGCTGGGCGCGACCGGCGATGCCGGCGAGATCACCGATACCGCCGTGGCGCAGCCGCTGCTCGTCGCGGCGGCGCTCGCGGTGGCCGGGCTGCTCCCCGAGCCCGCCGCGGTCGCCGGGCACAGCGTGGGCGAGCTGGCCGCCGGCGCCATCGCCGGGGTCCTGTCCCCCGCCGACGCGATCCGGCTGACGGCCGTGCGCGGCACCGCGATGGCACAGTCCTGCGAGGCGACCCCCACCGGCATGATCGCCGTGCTCGGCGGCGACAAGGACACCGTGCTGGCCGCCATCAACGCCGCCGGGCTGACCCCCGCCAATGTCAACGGCGCCGGCCAGGTCGTGGCCGGCGGGACCCGGGAGCAGCTGGAGGCGTTCGCCGCCAGTCCCCCGGCCGGGACGCGGGTCCGCCCGCTGCGCGTCGCCGGGGCGTTCCACACCGCGCACATGGCCCCGGCCGTCGCGGCCCTCGCGGGGGCGGCCGCGGGGGCCGTGGTCAAGGATCCGGCGATCACGCTGCTGTCCAACCGGGACGGCGGCGTCGTCACCACCGGCGCGAGCTGGGTCGAGCGGGTCGTCAGCCAGGTCGCCGCGCCCGTCCGCTGGGACCTGTGCATGGAGACGATGGCCGGCATCGGCGTGACCGCGCTGGTCGAGCTGGTGCCCGGCGGGACGCTCGCCGGCCTGGCCAAGCGGGCGCTGCCCGGCATCGAGCTACTCGCGCTGAAGACCCCTGACCAGCTCGACGCCGCCCGCGCGCTGATGGCCGCGCACGCGTCGGCCAGCAAGGAGGCATGATGGCCGGCGCGAAGATCCTGGCGTTCGGCGGGTACCAGCCCGATCAGGTCGTCACCAACGACGACCTGGCGCTGCGGGTCGACACCTCTGACGAGTGGATCCGGTCCCGGGTCGGCATCGAGAGCCGGCGGGTCGCCGGGCCGGAGGAGTCCGTCACCGACATGGCCACCGCGGCGGGCGGCAAGGCCCTGGCCGCCAGCGGGCTGTCCCCGGCCGATATCGACCTGGTGGTCGTCGCGACGTGCAGCACCATCCTGCCGATGCCCAGCGTCGCCGCCGTCGCCGCGAGCCGGCTCGGCATCGCCGCGCCGGGCGCCTACGACCTGAACGCGGCCTGCGCGGGCTTTTGCTACGCGCTCGCGGCCGTGGCTGACTCGGTTGTGGCCGGCAGCTCGCGCAACGCGCTGGTCATCGGCGCCGAGAAGATGACCGACTGGCTGGACTGGGATGACCGGTCTACCTGCATCATCTTCGCCGACGGGGCGGGCGCGGCGGTCGTGGCCGCCGTCCCCGACGGCGAGCCGGCCGGCATCGGGCCGGTCGTGTGGGGAAGCGCCGGCGAGCAGGGCAACAAGATCCAGGTCACCGGCCGGACCGGGGCGATCACCCAGGACGGGCAGGGGGTGTTCCGCTGGGCGACCTCGCTGCACCCGCTGGCCCTGCAGGCGTGCGAGCGGGCCGGGGTCAAGCCGTCAGAGCTGACCGCGTTCATCCCCCACCAGGCCAACCTGCGGATCGTCGAGGCCCTCGCCCGCAAGCTCGGCATCCCCCGCGAGCGGGTAGCCGATGACATCGTGCACGCGGGGAACACCTCGTCGGCGTCGGTGCCGCTGGCGCTGGCCCGGATGGCGGAGCAGGGGCGGCTGGAGTCCGGCACCCCGGCGCTGCTGATGGGATTCGGCGCCGGGCTGTCCTACGCCGCGCAGGTGGTGACGCTACCGTAGCCTCATCCCTCGCCCGGGGTTACCCGGGCGCTAAATAGCTGTTTCCGTACCAGTCCACCAGTCAACCCCTACGCAAGCGTCCGCAGATGCATAAGGAGTGCACAATGACCGACCAGGAGATTCTTTCCGGGCTCGCCGAGATCGTCGAGGAGATCGCGGGCGTGCCGGCTGATGAGGTGACGCCGGAGAAGAGCTTCGTCGATGACCTCGACATCGACTCGCTGTCGATGGTGGAGATCGCCGTCGCGGCGCAGGACAAGTTCGGCGTCGAGATCCCCGATGAGCAGCTCAAGGACCTCAAGACGGTCCAGGACGTCGTCAACTTCGTCAGCAAGGGCGTCTGACCTTCCCAGCTCACCCGCAGCAAAGGAGATACCCGTGAGCAAGGCCGATCAGGGCAGCGTCGTCGTCACCGGGCTTGGCGCGACCACGCCGCTCGGCGGTGATGCCGCGTCCACCTGGTCGGCGATGCTCGCCGGGACCAGCGGGGTGCGCCGCATCGCCGAGGAGTGGGTGGACCCCCTGCCCGTCAAGATCGCCGCGCCCGCCGCGGTCGACCCCGTCGCGGTGGTCGGCCGCGTGCAGGCGCGGCGGATGGACCGCTGCGAGCAACTGGCCCTAGTCGCCGCCCGGGAGGCGTGGGCCGACGCCGGTTCCCCGACGGTGGACCCGTGGCGGCTCGGCGTGGCCGTGACCAGCGGCATCGGCGGCATCGGGTCGACGCTTGAGGCGTACGACACGCTGCGCGACAAGGGCTGGAACCGGATCTCGCCTTACACCGTCCCGATGCTGATGCCCAACGGCGCCGCCGGCTGGATCAGCATCGAGCTCGGCGCGCGAGCCGGCGCGCACGCCCTCGTGAGCGCGTGCGCCTCCGGTGCCGAGGCGATCGGGTACGGCATCGACATGATCCGCTCCGGCCGCGCCGACATCGTCGTCGCCGGCGGTGCCGAGGCCGCGATCATGGCGCTCAACCTCGGCGCCTTCGCGGTGATGCGCGCCATGTCCACCCGCAACGACGAGCCCGAGCGCGCCTCACGGCCGTGGGACAAGGGCCGCGACGGCTTCGTGCTCGGCGAGGGCGCGGGCGTTATCGTGCTGGAGTCACAGGCGCACGCGCTGGCGCGCGGCGCGCGGATCTACGCGGTCGCGGCGGGCGCCGGGTACACCTCCGACGCCTTCCACATCGCGCACGGCGCCCCCGATGGCGCCGGGGTGGAGCGCGCCCTCCGCTACTGCCTCGACGACGCCGGACTTTCCGCGTCGCAGGTGGTGCACGTGAACGCGCACGCCACGTCGACTCCCGAGGGTGACCCGCTGGAAGCCAAGGCCATCCAGAGCGCCTTCGGAGACGCCGCCTCCGGGGTCGTCGTGAGCGCTACCAAGTCAATGACCGGGCACCTGCTCGGCGCGTCCGGCGCGGTCGAGTCGGTTGCCTGCATCCTGGCGCTGCGCGACCGGATGGCGCCCCCGACGATCAACCTGGACGACCCCGACGACGATATGACCATCGACATCGCGACCAAGCCGCGGCCGCTCGAGCCCCCGGCTGACGGGTCGCCCATGGCCGTGCTGAACGACTCATTTGGCTTCGGCGGCCACAACGTCGCCCTCGCCTTCACCGAGTACGTCGCACCGGCAGGCTGACCACCGGTCAGCTGGATGATCACTGAGGTTTCCGCGCGGCGCAGCGAGCCGCGCAGGTCCCCGCGGTTTCCCGGGACCCTGCCGGCGCAGCCGGGAGTACGGACGGTGGCTGCACAAGTTAGGGGGTCTGCGGGGATTGGTGGGTATCCCCCCAGGAAAGAAGAACTCGTTATGAGTGAACCTGGCAGATCCGCCGAAAACCCTACCGCTCCCATTGGCCCGCCAGCGGCCGACCCGGAGCCTCCCGCCCCCGCGGGGCCTAGGGTCCCCGGCCCGGCCGTACAGCCCTGGGCGGTCGCCGTCAGCCTCGGGATAATCTTCGTC
>JAICUO010000315.1 GCA_025935815.1 Streptosporangiaceae bacterium | reverse complement strand
ACCTTCTTCAGCCGCTCCTCGAAGTCACCGCGGTAGCGGGAGCCGGCGACCAGCGCGCCGAGGTCGAGGGTGTACAGCTGCTTGTCCTTGATCGTCTCGGGGACCTCGCCCTTGACGATCTTCTGGGCCAGACCCTCGACGACCGCGGTCTTGCCGACGCCGGGGGCGCCGACGAGCACCGGGTTGTTCTTGGTGCGCCGGGACAGCTCCTGCATGACCCGCTCGATTTCCTTCTCCCGGCCGATGACCGGGTCGAGCTTGCCCTCGCGGGCACCTTGCGTGAGGTTCCGCCCGAACTGGTCGAGCACTAGCGACGTGGACGGCGCGGACTCGGTGCTGCCAGCGGCGGCCGACGTGGGCTCCTTGCCCTGGTAGCCGTGCAGCAACTGGATGACCTGCTGGCGGACGCGGTTCAAGTCCGCGCCAAGCTTCACGAGCACCTGCGCGGCGACGCCGTCGCCCTCGCGGATAAGGCCCAGCAGGATGTGCTCGGTGCCAATGTAGTTGTGACCGAGCTGCAGCGCCTCGCGTAGCGATAGCTCAAGCACCTTCTTGGCACGCGGCGTGAAGGGGATGTGCCCCGACGGCGCCTGCTGGCCCTGGCCGATGATCTCCTCGACCTGCTGGCGGACTGCCTCCAGGCTGATGCCCAGTGACTCAAGCGCCTTGGCCGCCACACCCTCGCCCTCGTGGATGAGGCCCAGCAGGATGTGCTCGGTGCCAATGTAGTTGTGATTGAGCATCCTGGCTTCTTCTTGCGCCAGGACAACAACCCGCCGCGCGCGGTCAGTGAACCTCTCGAACATCTCGTCGCTCTCCTCACAGCGGGGGATCCGGCAGGCTCTGGCGTGCCTGTCCTGCTCCGCATCGTAGCCGCGTGCCCGACCCGGTACTTAACGCGATTATGCGCCAACTACAGGAGAACTTCCCCGGACACACTGCCTTCACCCCATCCAACAGCGTGAACAGGCTTCGATGTTTCCGAGTACGCCACTAGCGAACGCCCTGCGCCGGCCCGCGCCTCCGGAGGGTAGGGCACCCCTTCGCGGTGCCTGGTGGCCTACCCGTCCAGTATCCGCACCGCCTTGAATCTATCCGCACCGTCGCGTATCGGCACAGCGCGGATACAGCCGCTGGCGGCTACTGGGGGCTGGCAGGCTCGCGGAGGAGGCTTCCGTCCTCCGCTGAGCTGACGAATCGACGACCCGATGGGACGTCGGGAGATCCGGCGGTTCTACCGGAGATGCGCGGGCTGGTCGGGCGGGAGACTCCAGGAGACTCCGGGGAGTCGCCCGTCGACGCTACTAATGAACGGCTTCGTACTCGGCGACGATGTTCGCGGGAATGCGGCCACGCTCATTGACCTTGTAGCCGTTGGCCTTCGCCCACTCGCGGATTCGCGCACTCTGCTCGCGGCCGGCGCCAGTGCGCGGCCGACGGCGGCTGCGCGCGGCGTTAGCGGCACTGACTTTGCGCGCGTGTTCCACATAGTGGGCAAGTTCATCGCGAAGCTGTCCGGCGTTCCCCGAACTCAGGTCGATCTCATAGGCGACGCCGTCGAGACCAAACGTCACGGTCTCGGTCGCCTCGCTGCCGTCGAGATCGTCGACGAGAAGCACTTGCACCTTCTGGGCCATGGGGAATCATCCCTTCTGCGGAGCAACCTATTTGGTTGCCAAAGATATACCCACCATCTTGCGTTGTACAAATGGCCGGGGAGATTTTAACAGTACATCTTGGCAGGCGACTTGCGCCCTCGCCGGCGACGAGCGGTGCACAAGAGGGGAGCAAGAGGGACGCAACCCCCGCGCGACAACGCTGCGTGATCGGCCATTAGGTGCACTGTTAACATTCCGCCCGTCAAGGGCTGAGGTACGCAAACTTCCGATGTCGCGTTTGGCGGCGGCGAGATAACTGATGCGGAAGGCAGGATAATCCCGTTGTAACCGGAATATCAGGTTTGGCTTCCATCGCCCCGGTCCGGTGCGGTTTCCGCTTCGCGAGGCGCGGAGCCTTCGCGGGCCGCCGCCGGCCCGGGCCGCAAGCGCTGCGCGGCAGCGCGTTCAGTGCCGTCAAGGTCCGCGCCGTCAAGGTCCGCGCCGTCAAGGTCCACGCCGTCAAGGGCAGCGCTTACAGAGTCGATGGTTACGGGGCGGGTGCTCGCGGGGGGAGAGCCCGCGGCGGCCCGGGCCGCCCGCCGCTTGGGCGCCAGCTCACGCCGCACCAGGAACCCCACGCCGATGAGGAAAGCAACGCACACGATGAGCGGCGGCGTCAGCGCGGCGAGATCCTGCAGCATGTGCGCCACTCTACCTCGGCGCCACCATAGGCCAGGGGGTGACCCATCCCGCAAGAAACTTGCCCGACTCGCAAAGAGCGGACCATGCGGCAAGAAGGGCGCGGGCAGTGGCAAGAAAGTTCCGGAGAACTTTAAATTGACGTTCAGAGTCGAAGCAGCATCCGGGTGTTGCCTAGGGTGTTCGGCTTGACTCGATCCAGCTCGAGGAACTCCGCAACCCCGTCATCGTAAGAGCGCAGCAGCTCGGCGTAGACCTCGGGCGCCACCGGAGTGCCTGAGATTTCGGCGAATCCGTGGCTCGCGAAGAACTGCACCGCGAAGGTCAGGCAGAAAACGCGGGCCACGCCTACCATCCGGGCGCGATCCAGCAGCTCGTCGACGATCAAGTGACCTATGCCTTGACCGCGCAGGCCATCGGCCACGGCGACGGTCCTGATCTCGGCGAGGTCTTCCCACATAACATGCAACGCGCCGCAGCCGACTACAGTCTCGCCGGCCCCGTCCTGCACGACGCAGAACTCCAGGATGTCCTCATAGAGATTGACTGTGTGCTTGTCGAGCAACCGCCCTGATCCCACGTTCTGGTCGATCAGCGCACGTATTACCGACACGTCCTTGGTGCGCGCTTGCCTCACTGTGTACCCCATGGCCGCACCACTGTATCCGGTAACCTTCACGTCCATCCCGGAACCGTTACCGGCCCGGGCAACGCGCAGACTGCCCGCATCGCGTAGGGGCGCGGGGGCGCAGGGATACCTTCGATGGTGGCGCGGCGCACTAGTCGTTAAGAGCCCGGGCGCACGAACGGGAACAGGAAGGTCTCGCGGATGCTCTCCCCGGTCAGCATGATCATCAGGCGGTCGATGCCCATGCCCATGCCGCCGGTGGGCGGCATGGCGTACTCCAGCGCCCGCAAGAAGTCCTCATCTAGCTGCATGGCCTCGGGGTCGCCGCCGGCGGCCAGCAGCGACTGCGCGGTCAGCCGCTCGCGCTGCACCACCGGGTCGACCAGTTCGGAGTAGCCGGTCCCGAGCTCGGCACCGAAGGCCACCAGGTCCCAGCGCTCGGCCAGGCGAGGCTCGGTGCGGTGCTGGCGAGTCAGCGGCGACACCTCAACCGGGAAGTCGCGGTAGAACGTCGGCTCCACCGTCTGCTTCTCGACCAGCCGCTCGTACATCTCCAGCACGACCTGGCCCACGTTCCAGGACGGCTGCAATGGCACGTCCGCCTTGTCGCACAGGGCTCGAAGTTCCGCCTCAGGGGTATCGACCGTGATCTCCTCGCCGAGCGCGCGGGAGATCGCCTCGTGCACGGTAACCGACCGCCACGACCCGCCGATGTCGTACTCGTTGCCGTCGGAGCGCCGGATCACCGTCGAGCCGAAGGCCGCCACCGCCGCGCCCTGCGCCAGCGACTGCGTCATCTCCCCGATGGTGGTGTAGTCCCCGTAGGTCTCGTACGCCTCGAGCATGGTGAACTCGGGGTTGTGGGTGGCGTCGGCGCCCTCGTTGCGGAAGTTCCGGCCGATCTCGAAGACCTTCTCGATCCCGCCGACGACCAGGCGCTTGAGGTACAGCTCGAGCGCGATCCGCAGGTAGACGTCGACGTTGTAGGTGTTGTAGTGCGTGATGAACGGCCGGGCGTTGGCCCCGCCGTGCAGCGCGGTGAGCACCGGCGTCTCCACCTCGATGTAGCCGCGCGCGGCCAGCGCTTCGCGCACCGACCGGACGACGGCGGAGCGCATCTCGGCGATCCGCCGCGACTCCGGGTTCACCAGCAGGTCCAGGTACCGCTGGCGGACGCGCGTCTCGGGGTCGGTGAGCCCGGCGTGCTTTTCCGGCAGCGGTCGCAGCGACTTGGCCGTCAGCGTCCATGAGGAGGCCATCACCGACAGCTCCCCGGACCGTGAGGTGATCACCTCGCCGATCACCCCGACGTGGTCCCCGAGGTCCACGTCCCGCTTCCAGGCCGCTAGGGAGACCTCACCGACGCCGGCCAGGGAGATCATCACCTGGATGTCCCCGGAGCCGTCGCGCAGGGTGGCGAAGCACAGCTTCCCGCCGACGGGGGACAACATCACCCGGCCGGCGACGGCGGCCTGCTCCCCGGTGGCGGTGTCAGCGGGCAGCTCGCCGAAGCGCGCGCGCAACGCGGCGGCCGTGTGGGTCCGCGGGAAATTGACAGGATACGGGTCAATGCCGGACGCAATAAGGCGGGCGCGCTTGTCAAGCCGTACCCGGACCTGCTCCGGGACGTTATCGTCAGTCACGTCCGAAGGTTACCGGGCGCCGTCCCGGGCAGCACGCCGGTTTCGGCGCGGGCTGTTTCCCCGCGGGCCGTGGCCTCGGTGCCCACATTGCGCTCGTAGACCAGCCGCAGCCCGATCAGCGTGAGCCAGGGCTCGTGATGGTCGATCGCCGATACCTCGTTGATGACCAGTGGCGCCAGGCCGCCGGTGGCGATGACGGTCACCGCGTCCGGGCCGGCCGGGGACAGCTCGGCGGCCATCCGCCGCACGATCCCCTCCACCTGCCCGGCGAAGCCATAGACGATGCCCGACTGCAGCGCCTCGACGGTGGACTTGCCGATGATCCGGGGCGGCCGGGTGAGCTCCACCTTCAGCAACTGCGCGGCCCGGCGGGCGAGGGCGTCCACGGAGATCTCGATGCCCGGTGCGAGCGCGCCGCCGACGAACTCGCCCTTGGCGCTGACCGCGTCGAAGTTGGTCGAGGTGCCGAAGTCGACCACGATCGCCGGCCCGCCGTACAGGTGGATGGCCGCCAGCGAGTTCATGATCCGGTCGCTGCCGACCTCCTTGGGGTTGTCGTACCTGATCGGCACGCCGGTCTTCACCCCCGGCTCGACGATGACAGTGGGCCGGTCACCGTAGTACTTGCGGCAGACCTCGCGCATCTCGTGCAGGACCGACGGCACCGTGGAGCACAGCGAGATCCCGTGCAGGTCGGAGTCGCGGATCACCCCGGACTGCTGCAGCAGCCCGTGCAAGACGACCGCGATCTCATCGGCGGTCCGGTCCGGCACGGTGGCGATCCGCCAGTGCTCGACGATCGTCTCCCCGTCGAACACGCCGAGAACCATGTTGGTGTTCCCGATGTCAATCGTCAGCAGCATCGCCCGCTCCCGTCCGCGATCAAATACTTAGAGTCAGTCAGCACGCGCAACGATCCGCTGGTTCCCGCCGCGTTCAGCCCTGGCTTCATGGGTCGCCGAGGACGTCCAGGAGGCGCTCGGCGTCCGCTGGCCGCAGCGTCCCGGCCGCCAGCGCGCGGTCGGCGGTCAGCCTGGCCAGGGCCAGGTAGGCCTTCAGTGCTCCCTGGGAGGCGTCGCCGAGGGCCGCCACATGCGCGGCGACGCTGCCGTCGTCGCCGCTGGCGACGGGACCGGTCAGGCCAGCGTCGCCGAGCCGGACGGCGTTGTCCAGCGCCGCGCTGAGCAAGGGCCCGAGCATCCGGCCGGGCTGTTCGGCGCCCGCCCGGGTGAGCAGTTCGCTGGCCTCGGCGACGAGCGCCGCCAGGTGGCTGCTGGCGAAGACGAGCGCCGCGTGGTAGAGCGCCCGGTTCTCCTCGGGGATGAAGACCGGTTCCCCGCCCATCTCGATGACGAGGACCTCGGCGACGGCCCGCAGGGCCTGCGGGGCGGTGATCCCGAAGCTGGTGCCCTTGATCCGGTCGACGTCGTCGTCGCGCCCGGTGAACGTCATCACCGGGTGCAGGGCCAGCGGCAGGGCGCCGTTCCTGGCCGCGGGCTCGAGCACCCGGAGCCCGTGCCGGCCGCTCGCGTGCATCACCAGCCGGCCCGCGTAGGGCGCGCCGGTCTCGGCCAGGCCGCTGACAAGCCCTGGGAGGGCATCGTCGGGGACGGTCAGCAACACGAGGTCGGCGTCCTCGATGACCCGGGCCGGGTCGGCCAGCGCCGCCTGCGGGAAGCTGGCCGCAGCGCCTTGGAGGGAATGCTGGGAGACCGCGTGCACGGCTACCACGCTGTGGCCGGCGCGCGCGAGCGCGCGGCCGAGCGCGGTGCCCGCCCGCCCTGGCCCGATCAGGCCGACGCGCAGCCGGGCGGGGTGTTCTGCTCCAGCTTCCACGGATACCTCGGTGCTCTCAGTGCTCTCAGTGGTGCGGGAAGGGGGCTGGCCGGTCGTCTTCGTCACGGTCGGGGTGACCGCCGCCGTTGCCGTCTGGGGGCTTGGGCACCCGGCAGCAGTACTCCAGGTACAGCGCGGCCACCGCCAGCAGCAGGGCGGCGGCGAACGTCAGGCCGGCCGTGACCATGTCGGTGCGCGGGGTGCTGGCGTCGAGCATGCCGGACAAGTAGATCATGAAGCCGATGGCGACCCCGCCGAACAGCGCCGCGACCTGCGCGCTGGCCTTGGCGAGGACCAGCATCCTGGCCATGAACAGCGGAGGGGCCGGCTGCCCGCGCTCTCCCGCGATCCGGGCGCGCAGGTCCCGGCCCGTCCACGCCTCGGCGCCGGCGGCGATCAGCAGCGCCGGAACCGCGCTCCAGGTCAGGGGGGGCAGCTTGCTGTAGATCGCGTGCAGCACCGCCCACGTCACGGCCGCCCAGGCCAAGGCGATGAACAGCAGGTACCGCGGGCGGGTGGGTCTCACGGGAGGCTCAACTCCTCCTGGGCGCGCCGGATGCCGCCATCGCCTGCCGCGGCGAGCAAGGCCGCTACCTGACCGCGGCCAGGCAGCACCGCGGCGGGATCGACGTCATGCCAGGGGGCGAGCACGAAGGCGCGCTCGTGGGCCCTGGGGTGCGGCAGCGACAGCCCGGGGTCATCACTGGTGACGCCCTCGTAGGTGATGATGTCCAGGTCGAGGGTGCGCGGTCCCCAGCGGACCTCGCGGACCCGGTCGAAGGCCGCCTCGATCTCGTTCAATTGCCGCAGCAGGTCGCGCGGCGGCAGGGTAGTCCGCGCCAGCAGGACGGCGTTGAGGTAGTCCGGCTGGTCTGGCCCGCCAACCGGGACGGTCTCGTAGACCGGCGATACCGCCGTCACCGTGACCCCCGCGATGGCGGCGATCGCGGTGACCGCCCCCTGGAGGATGTCCAGCCTGGCGCCGAGGTTGCTGCCCAGCGCGACGACGGAGTGCTCCCCCGGGGGGGCGCTGCTCACCGGACCGCTGCTCACGGGTTCACTGTAGCCGCCCGCCATGCGGCGGCGACCCGCACCGCGTCCGCGTTGGCGGGCACACGGTGGACCCGCACGCACCAGGCGCCGGCGGCGGCGGCGAGCGCGGTGACCGCGACAGTGGCGTCGTCGGCCTCGGTGAAGGGCCTGGGCGAGCCGTCCGGCGCGGCCAGCAGCCGGCCGAGGTGGCGCTTGCGGGAGGCACCGACGAGCACCGGAAAGTCCTGGCCGCCGATGTGCGCCACCTCCCGCAGGTGCGCCAGCAACTGCCAGTTATGCGCGTTCGGCCCGGTGACGTCGGGCATCTTGCTGAAGCCGAGCCCGAGGTCGAGCACGATCAGCGACGGATCGACCCCCTCGGCCGTTACCGCGTCTATCCGCTGGGCGAGCTCGGCGCGGACCTCCCGCACCACGTCGGCGTAGACGGCGCGGGTGTTCATGTCCCGGCTGGGGCCCCGCCAGTGCATGACAACGTAAGGTGCCCGCGCCCTCGCCACCAGGCGGGGCATGTAGGGGTCGGCGAGCCCGCCGCTCACGTCGTTCACCAGGGTGGCCCCGGCCTCCAGGGCCGCCTCGGCCACCTGGGCGCGCATGGTGTCCACGCTGACGACGATCCCGGCCCGGGCGAGCTCTCGGATGACCGGGATCACCCGGCGCAGTTCCTCTTCGGCGTCAATCCGCTGTGCCCCCGGCCGGGTGGACTCGCCACCGACGTCCACGATGTCGGCGCCCTGGGCGACTAGCTCACGGCCGTGCTTGATCGCGGCGCTCGCGTCGTACCACAGCCCTCCGTCGGAGAACGAGTCAGGCGTCACGTTGACCACGCCCATCACCAGGCAGCGATCGGCGGAAGGCAGGACGCGGGGTACCGCAGTCATCACGACCTAGTCTTCCGCCGAGTCTGGCGCCTTCGCTACAGGTGACGACATAGGCATGGCGGGCGCATTTTGTTCTTCATCGGACATGTACCGGGAGGTTGCGGCCGTGCTGGGCGGCACCTGAGCCCCGCCGCGAACGCGGGACAGGCCGAGCGCGCGGACTACCCGGCGCGCGTACCGCCGTACCTCCAGCTGGGGCCAGACGAGGAACGCCTCCGCCTCCAGGGCCGCGACCGCGATACGGGGCGCGTCGCGGCCGCCGGGGAAGACGAAGAAGCGCGGTTCCCAAACGGGCGAGAACTTCGCGTTGAACTTGTAGAGCGACTCGATCTGGAACCACCTGGACATGAAGACCAGGAGGTTTCGCCAGGTCTTGAGGATGGGGCCGGCGCCGATGCGCTCGCCTCGCTCAAGCACGGCGCGGAACATCGCGAAGTTCAGCGAGAGCCGCTTGATCCCCAGGGCCGGGGCCGCCTTGATCGACTCCACGATGAGGAAGTCGTTCAGGCCAGCCTGGGCGGTCCGGTCACGGCGCATCATGTCCAGCGACAGCCCGTCGGCGCCCCACGGCACGAAGTGCAGCACCGCGCGCAGCACGCCGTGCTCGCGGGCCGTCACGATGACGCATTCCTCGTCGCCGGCGGCGCCGAGGCGGCCCAGCGCCATCGAGAAGCCGCGCTCGGTCTGGCCGCCAAGCCAGGAGTCGCTCGCCCGAACGATCTGGGCCAGCTCGGTCGCGGGGATGTCCCGAACCCGGCGGACCTCGGCGATGTAGCCGTTCTT
>JAICUO010000819.1 GCA_025935815.1 Streptosporangiaceae bacterium | reverse complement strand
TAGATGATGGTGTGCCTGGCGGCCGCGTCGTCTCGCGGCCCTGATGCCACGTGTACGTTTCGCATAAGTCCAGCCTGCGCCTAGCGCCCCGCGCCCGAAAGTGGCAGTATTGACACTATGCGCGCTAAAGCTGCCAATCACCGGGTGGCGATCCTGGTCTACGACGGGGTGTCACTGTTCGAGCTCGGCGTCGCCTGCGACGTGTTCGGCGACGATAGCGGCGGGGCGCCGCTGTACGCCGTGTCGGTCTGCGCGGCGACCCCGTCGGTGACAACCGACGCCGGGCTGACGATGGGAGTGCCCGCCGGGCTGGACGCGGTGCGCGCGGCGCGGACGGTGGTCGTGACGCCGACGTCGCTGGCCGAGCGGGTGCCGCCAGCGGCGCTGGCGGCGCTGCGGGCGGCGCACGCGCGCGGGGCTCGCATCATGTCACTGTGCACCGGGGCGTTCATCCTGGCCGCCGCGGGCCTGCTGGACGGGCGCGTGGCGACCACCCACTGGTCGGAATGCGCGCAGCTGGCCCGGGAGTACCCGCGCGTCCGCGTTGACCCGCGAGTGCTGTACGTGGACGACGGCGACCTGCTCACCTCGGCGGGCAGCGCCGCCAGCGTGGACTTGTGCCTGCACGTGGTGCAGCAGGACTTCGGCGCCGAGGCGGCGACGCGGGTGGCCCGCGAGCTCGTGGTGCCGCTGCACCGAGACGGCGGCCAGGCCCAGTACATCGACACCCCGATGCCCGCCCAAGCCGGTGATGACCTGCTCGCCGCCACCTTGGTCTGGCTGCAGGCGCACCTGGGCGAGGAGGTCAGCGTGGCGGACCTGGCCGCCCGGTCGGCGATGAGCGCGCGCACGTTCGCCCGCCGGTTCGTGGCCAGCACCGGGACAACTCCCTATCAGTGGATCGCCCGGGAGCGGGTCCGGCTGGCGCAGCGGCTGCTGGAGACGACCGACCTGCCGGTTGAGGCGATCGCGCGCTCATGCGGCCTCGGATCGGCGGCCAACTTGCGCAAGCAGTTCGGCCGGGCGCTGTCGACTAGCCCGAATTCCTACCGGCGGACGTTCGCGGCCAGCGTGGGGTGAGGCGCCTGCCAGCACGTGCCCGGACCGGGCGTGCATCGACCGGGCCGCAGCGGGTAACTGGGCAATCGCGGTTCCGCAGCGACAAGGAGAGGACAGCCGGTGGCGCGTGCGGCAGATGCCAGGCCAGGCTCGGGGACGGCTGGCTTGTTCGGCGCCGATGAGGTGGTCGGCGGCGACCTGGCCGCGGTGGACTGGGCCGCGACCCCGCTCGGCGAGCCGCGATCCTGGCCGCAGAGCCTGCAGACAGCGGTGGACATCCTGCTGTCGTCCCGCTTCCCGATGTGGATGGCCTGGGGTCCCCAGCTGACGTTCTTCTGCAACGCCGCGTACCGGCGCGACACCCTGGGACGCAAGTACCCGTGGGCGCTCGGCCGTCCGGCCCGCGAGGTGTGGGCGGAAGTCTGGGACGACGCCGGCCCGCGCATCGACACCGTACTGGCCACGGCGAAGGCCACCTGGGACGAGGCGCTGCTGCTGCTCCTGGAGCGGTCCGGCTACCCGGAGGAGACCTACCACACGTTCTCCTACAGCCCGCTGCGCGACGACGCCGGCGCCGTGGTGGGCATGCTGTGCGTGGTCAGCGAGGACACCGAGCGCGTTATCGCCGAGCGCCGGATGGCGACCCTGCGCGACCTGGGCTCTGATCGAGGCGTGGCGCGCACCGAGCGGGAGGCGCTGGAGTTCGCCGGGCGGCAGCTGGACCGTAACCGGCGAGACCTGCCTTTCACCCTGACGTACCTGTTCGACGAGGACGGCACCACCGCCCGGCTGGCGGGGAGCACCGGCATCGCGGCCGGGCACCCCGCCGCCCCGGCCACGCTTACGGCCGGGCACCCGGACTCGGTGTGGCCGGTCCGGGCGCTCTTGCGGGGTGAATCAACGCTCGTCAACCTGGACGGCGCCCGGTTCGCCGGCCTGCCGGCCGGGGCGTGGAGCGAGCCGCCCGTCCAGGCGCTGGTGGCACCGCTGGCCCAGCAGGGCGGCGCCCCGCACGGGTTCCTGGTCGCCGCCTTGAACCGGTACCGTCCCCTGGACGAGGACTACCGCGCGTTCGCCGGCCTGGTGGCCGGGCACCTGGCGGCGGGGATCGCGAGCGTCCGCAGTTACCGGGGCCAGCAGCGCCGCGCGGAGGAGCTCGCCGAGCTGGACCGGGCCAAGACCGCGTTCTTCTCCAACATCAGCCACGAGTTCCGCACCCCGCTGACCCTGATCATGGGACCGGTGCAGGAGCTGCAGCGCCTGCTGGCCGACGCCAGCCCGAAGGTCCGCGACGAGCTGGAGGTCATCAGCCGCAACGGCCTGCGCCTGGGCAGGCTGGTCAACACGCTGCTGGACTTCTCCCGCATCGAGGCCGGGCGCATGCAGGCGAGCTACGAGCCGGCTGACCTCGCGCAGGTGACCGCCGAGCTGGCCAGCGTCTTCCGCTCCGCCATCGACCGGGCCGGCCTGGCCTTCGAGGTGGACTGCCCCCCGCTGCCCGAGCCGGTCCACCTGGATCGCGGCATGTGGGAGAAGGTGGTGCTGAACCTGCTCAGCAACGCGCTGAAATTCACCTTCGACGGCTCCATTCGCGTCGCCGTGCGCGCCGAGGGTCGCCAGGCGGTCGTCATGGTCGCCGATACCGGCGTCGGCGTTCCCGAGCGGGAGATGCCCCGCTTGTTCGAGCGGTTCCACCGCATCGAGAACACCCGCTCCCGCTCCAATGAGGGCAGCGGCATCGGCCTCGCCCTCGTCCACGAGCTCGTCCAGCTGCACGGCGGCACCATCAGCGCGTCCAGCACCGAGGGCGCCGGCACCACCTTCACCATCAGGCTGCCCATGGGGCACGCCCACCTGCCCGCCGACGCCCTCGTCCCCGGTGGCCACGCGAGGCCCTCAGCCACCGCCGATCCCTATCTTCAGGAAGCCTTGCGCTGGCTACCGGGCGCCCCGCCCGACGGTACGGCGGGCCACGCGCCGCCGCCCGGCACGGTGCCCGCGCGGGTGCTGGTCGCCGACGACAACGCTGACATGCGCGAGTACGTGACCCGGTTGCTGCACGGCGCTGGCTACCAGGTCACCGTGGCTAGCGACGGCCAGGCGGCGCTGGACGCCGTGCGCGCGGGCGCCCCC
>JAICUO010000048.1 GCA_025935815.1 Streptosporangiaceae bacterium | reverse complement strand
GCCGGGCCGCAGTCGTCGTCCGCGTCTCCCGTTGACACCAGCACCACCGCGCCGCCACCGCCGCCGACTACTGCCAGCACCCCGGCCGGCCCGGTCACGCTGAGCCAGGCGGCATCCGGCAACCCGGCGTCGGCGCAGGTCACCGACGTCCTCAACCGCTATTTCACCGGGATCAACAACCACGATTACGCGACGTACTCCAGCACGCTGACCTCGGCGGAGAAGGCCAACCAGCCCGAGTCCCAGTTCAACAAGGGGTATGCGACCACCACGGACTCCAACGAGACCGTCGCCTCGATCAGCGGCTCCGGCGCCAACCTGACGGTGGTCGTCACCTTCACCAGCCAGCAAGATCCCGCCGACAGCGTGGACGGCAGCGCGTGCAACAACTGGCAGCTCACCCTCCCGCTCGTCCAGCAAGGAAGCGGCTACCTGATCGCCGTCCCCGCCCACGGCTCCTCCTCCTGGTCCGACTGCTAACCGATTCCGACTGCTAACCGATACAGCGGGAGGCTGCGCCCGATGGGGGGTCTGGGGGGGCTGGCTTGCGCCTCCCAGGAAATAGGTGCTCTAACATCGGGGGAGTGACTGTCACCCTAACCACCAGTGAGTCGGCTCCGGGAACCACGGAGGCTGACGTCCTTGTCATCGGGATCCTCCAGACCCCTGACGGCCCCGTCGCCGCACCCGGCGCGGACGGGGTTGACGAAGCCCTTGGCGGTACCCTGGCCGACGCCCTCGCCGCGCTCGGCGCGACCGGCGAGTCCGACGAGCTCATCAAGATTCCCGGCGGCGGCAAGCTGCCCGCGACGGTCGTCGTGGCCGTCGGGCTGGGCGCTGCCCCGGCCGACGGCGCTCCCTTCGACGCCGAGCGCCTGCGCCGCGCCGCTGGCACCGCGCTGCGCGAGTTGAGCGGGAACAAGGGACCCGTTAAAGACAAGGATGCTGGCAAGTCGGTCGCCCTCGCGCTGCCGGCCGCCGACCCCGGCGAGGCCGAGGCGGTGGCGACTGGCGTGCTGCTCGGCGGCTACACCTTCCGCCGCTACCGCGCCACTCCCGCCGCCGACGTTACGGTCACGCTGCTGACCAGTGATGACAACGCGCCCGCGGTGCACCGTGCCCGTGTCGTCGCGGATGCCGTCAACCTGACCCGGGACCTCGTCAACACCGCGCCGCTGGACCTGCCGCCCGCCACCCTCGCGGCCGAGGCGCAGCGGGTCGCCGCTGAGACCGGCGTCTCCGTTGAGGTCCTCGATGAGGAAGCGCTGGCGGCCGGCGGCTTCGGCGGGATCCTCGCGGTCGGCCGCGGGTCGTCGCGGCCGCCGCGGCTGGTCCGGCTCGCCTACTCTCACCCGGAGGCGTCCAGGACCATCGTCCTCGTCGGCAAGGGGATCACGTTCGACTCCGGCGGGCTGTCGCTCAAGCCGCCGAAGTCCATGGAGACGATGAAGTGCGACATGAGCGGCGCGGCGGCGGTCTTGTCGGCCACCGCCGCGGTCGCCCGGCTCGGCTTGCCGGTGAACGTCGTCGGCTACATGCCGCTGGCGGAGAACATGCCCGGCGGGGCGGCGCAGCGGCCCTCGGACATCATCACCATCCACGGCGGCAAGACCGTCGAGGTGCTGAACACCGACGCCGAGGGACGGCTCGTGCTCGCCGACGGGCTGGCCCGCTCGGCCGACGACCACCCGGACCTGGTGGTCGACGTCGCCACGCTGACCGGCGCGGCGACGGTCGCGCTGGGCCGGCGCACCGCCGGCGTGATGGGCAACTCGGAGTCGGTGGCGGCCGACGTGGCGGCGGCCATGCGCGACGCCGGCGAGCCGGCCTGGGCCATGCCGCTGCCCGAGGACCTGCGCAAGGGCCTCGACTCCACGGTGGCTGACATGGCCAACGTCTCCGGCGCCCGCGACGGCGGGATGCTCGTGGCCGGCCTTTTCCTGCGCGAGTTCGTGCCGGACGGCGTCGCCTGGGCGCACCTGGACATCGCCGGGCCGGCCTTCAACGAGGGCGCCGCCTACGGTTACACCCCCAAGGGGGGCACGGGCGCGGCGGTGCGCGCGCTCGTGGCGATCGCGGAGCGGACGGCAGAAGGACGACTCCCCGGCGCGTGAGCGCCGCCGAGTGACATGATTGGGACACCGAGCGTAAGCCCAGCGGCCACCGGGATGGCGGCCGCCAGGCGTGCGCGCCGACGAAGGAGCTTAACGTGGCAGAGGGCGGCCATTACGACATCGTCGTGCTGGGCGGTGGCAGCGGCGGGTACGCCTGCGCGCTGCGCGCCGCGCTGTTCGGCAAGCGCGTAGCCCTGATCGAGAAGGACAAGGTAGGCGGGACCTGCCTGCACCGCGGGTGCATCCCCACCAAGGCGCTGCTGCACGCGGCCGAGGTCGCCGACTCCGCCCGGGAGAGCGAGAAGTTCGGCGTCAAGGCGGCGCTGGAGGGCATCGAGATGCCCGGCGTGCTTTCTTACCAGCAGGGCGTCGTCGAGCGGCTGTGGAAGGGACTCCAGGGCACCCTGGCCCAGCGCAAGATCGACACGATCGCAGGCGAGGGCAAGCTCATCTCCCCGACCGCGGTTCAGGTGGACGGCGACGCCGTCTATACCGGCGACCACATCGTGCTGGCCACCGGGTCGGTGCCCAAGTCGCTGCCCGGCCTGGAGATCGACCACGAGCGGGTGATCACCTCCGATGAGGCGCTGGCGCTGGACCGGGTTCCGGCCTCGGCGATCATCCTCGGCGGTGGCGTGATCGGCGTCGAGTTCGCCAGCGTGTGGAAGTCGTTCGGCGCCGACGTCACCATCGTCGAGATGCTGCCGCAGCTGCTGCCGCTGGAGGAAGAGGCCAGCGCGAAGGTGCTGCAGCGCTCGTTCCGCCGCCGCGGCATCGAGGCGGTGCTGGGCGCCCGCTTTGAGTCCGTCAGGAGCACCGACTCCGGCGTTGAGGTGACGCTCGCCGGCGGCAAGACCCTGCAGGCGGAGATCTTGCTGGTCGCCGTCGGGCGCGGGCCGGTCTCGGCCGGGCTGGGCTATGCGGACAGCGGCGTCGCGATGACCCGCGGCTTCGTGGACGTCGACGGCCTGTGCCGCACCTCGGTGCCGACGATCTCCGCGGTCGGCGACCTCATCGCCACCCCGCAGCTGGCGCACGTCGGCTTCGCGGAGGGCATCATGGTCGCCGAGCGCCTCGGCGGGCTGGAGGTCCGCCCGATCGACTACGACGGCGTGCCGCGCATCACCTACTGCGATCCCGAGGTCGCCTCGGTCGGCATCACGACCAAGCAGGCTGCCGAGCGCGGCATCAGCCTCACGTCGGTTGACTACCCGCTGGGCGGCAACGGCCGCAGCGTGATCCTGCAGACGCAAGGGTCGGCCAGGGTCATCGCGGAGGAAACCCCGTCCGGTCCCGGGCGGGTGCTCGGCATCCACCTCGTGGGCAGCCGGGTCGGCGAGCTCATCGCCGAGGGCCAGCTCATCTACAACTGGGACGCCGAGCCGATGGACGTCGCCAGCTTGATCCACCCGCACCCCACGCAGTCCGAGATCATCGGCGAGGCCCACCTGGCCCTCGCCGGCAAGCCCCTGCACTTCCACGCCTAAGTGGCGCTCGCTACCCGCAGCGAACGAGCATCGTAACCACGCATAAGGAGTCACCGAAACCATGTCGGTCGCCGTATCAATGCCGCAGCTCGGCGAGAGCGTCACCGAGGGCACCGTCACGCGCTGGCTGAAGAAGGAAGGCGAGCACGTCACGGTCGACGAGCCGCTGCTTGAGGTGTCCACCGACAAGGTGGACACCGAGATCCCCTCCCCCGCGACCGGCATCCTGCGCGGCATCGCCGTCGATGAGGACGAGACCGTCGCGGTCGGCGCGCAGCTGGCCGTGATCGAGGAGGAGGGCTCCGACGCCCCGCAGGCCACCGCGCCTGCCCCCAGCGCCCCGCCGGAGCACGCCCCCAGCGCCCCGGCCGAGTCCCCCGCGCCTCCCGCTCCCGCTCCCGCACAGCCGGCCCCACGCAATGACAGCGCCGCTCAGGCCCCGGAGAGCTCCCGGTCGTGGAACAACCAGCCCGCGGCCCCTCCCGCCCCCGCCGACGGGCCCCCGCCCGCTCAGGCTCCCGCTCCCGCTCCGGCCGCCGCCGCTCAGGACAGTGCCGCTCAGGACAGTGCCGCTCAGGGCAGCGCTTCTCAGGGCAGCGCTTCTCAGGGCAGCGCCTCTCCGGGCAGCGCCGCTCAGGGCACTGCGCACGAGCCGGGCGAGCCGGCCTCGGCCGGGTCCTACCCGGAGCCCACCCCGCTGCCCACCGGCGAGGGGTCGTACGTGACGCCGCTGGTGCGCAAGCTGGCCGCCGAGCACTCGGTGCCGCTGGAGTCGATCAGCGGCACCGGCGTCGGCGGGCGCATCCGCAAGCAGGACGTGCTGGAGGCAGCGCGCGCCCAGCGCGCCGCCGAGGCCGCCGCCGCCCAGGCCGCCGCGCAGGCCAGCGCCGCCCAGGCTGCCCAGCAGCAGCAGCCGGCCCCCGCCGCTCCGGCGCCGGCCGCTCCGGCTGCCCCGGTCACTCCGGCTGCCCGCCCGGCGCTGGTGCCGTCGTCGCTGCGCGGCACCACGGAGCGGATGAGCCGCCCGCGGCAGGTCATCGCCAAGCGGATGGTCGAGTCGCTGCAGGTCTCCGCGCAGCTCACCACGGTCGTCGAGGCGGACGTGACGAACGTCGCCCGGCTGCGGGACCGCGCCAAGGCCGCATTCGAGGCGCGCGAGGGCGTCAAGCTGACGTTCTTGCCGTTCTTCGCGCAAGCCGCGATCGAGGCGCTCAAGGTGCACCCGAAGCTCAACGCGGTCATCAACTCCGAGACCCAGGAAGTCACCTACCACGACGCCGAGCACCTGGGCATCGCGGTGGACACCGAGCGCGGCCTCATGGTGCCGGTGGTGCACCACGCAGGCGACCTGAACCTCGGCGGCCTGGCCCGCAAGGTCGCGGACGTCGCCGCGCGCACCCGGTCCGGGCAAGTTAGCCCGGATGAGCTATCGGGCGGCACGTTCACGCTCACCAACACCGGCAGCCGCGGCGCCTTGTTCGACACCCCGATCATCAACCAGCCGCAGGTCGCCATCCTCGGTGTCGGCACCGTGGTCAAGCGGGCGGTCGTCGTGGAGGATCCGTCACTCGGCGAGGTGATCGCGGTCCGCTCGATGGTCTACCTCGCGCTGACCTACGACCACCGGCTGGTGGACGGCGCCGACGCGGCCCGGTTCCTCGTCACGGTCAAGGGCCGGCTCGAGGAGGGCGCGTTCGAGGCCGAGCTCGGCCTGTAGGGGCCACCACGACCATGAGGATCGCGGTCACCGGGTCATCGGGGCTGATTGGCACCGCGCTGACGGCGCGCTTGCGGGCGGACGGCCACGGGGTCGTCCGCCTGGTCAGGCGCCCGCCGCACGCGAGCGACGAGATCCGCTGGGACCCCCGCGCCGCCGACGCGGGGGATCCGGCCCTCGGCGGCATCGATGCCTGCGTGCACCTAGCGGGCGCGGGCGTCGGCGACCACCGGTGGACCCGGTCTTACCAGGCCGAGATCCGGGCCAGCCGCGTCCTGGCGACCCGGGCGCTGGCCACGGTGCTGGCCGCGCGGGCCGCCACCACGGGCGGCGGGCCGAAGGTCTTGATCGCCGCCTCCGCGATCGGCTGGTACGGCGACACCGGCGGCCGCGAGGTCACCGAGGACTCCCCGGCCGGTCAGGGGTTCTTGTCCCGCGTCGTCGCCGACTGGGAGGCCGCCGCCGCTCCCGCCGCCGAGGCCGGCCTGCGCGTCGCGCACCTGCGCAGCGGCCTGATCCTCGGCAAGGGCGGCGGCGTGCTGGCCCGGCTGCTCGCCCCGGCGCGCTTTGGCGCGCTGCCCCGCTTCGGCCCGGGGACGCAGGTGATGAGCTGGATCTCGCTCGCCGACGAGATCGCCGCCATCCGGTTCCTGCTCACTACCAGCACCGCCAGCGGCCCGTTCAACCTGACCGCGCCCAACGCCGTCACCAACGGCCAGCTCACCGCGGCGCTGCACCACGCGCTGCGCCGCCCGGACTTCCCGTGGCTGCGCATCCCCGAGCCCGTCCTTGAGCTGGCCCTCGGCGAGATGTCATCGGAGCTGCTCACCAGCGCCCGCGTCATCCCCCGGCGCCTGACCGAGGCCGGCTTTGAGTTCCGCCACCCGACGATCAGCGCCGCCTTGACGGCCGAGCTGAACCGTTTACCGCTGCGGCAAATCCCGGTGGCTCACTATTGAGCCAATTCGGGATTACAGGTGCGACAATTTCCGCATGCCCGAAGTTTCGGTTATTACGACGATCATCACCGCGGCCGGGACGCTGGGCGGTGCCCTCGGCGGGATAAGCCTGACCACGTGGGCAGCGGCCCGGCGCGAGGAGCGCCAAGCCATCCGGCAGCGCAAGGAAGCGCACGCGATGGCCCGCTCGCAGGCATACGCGGACCTGCTCGGCGCCAGTGCGCAACTGCGCGCGCATGTTGAAATCACCTGTCATCGCCACTGGAAGGACCTGAACGTCCGCCTCTCCACTGCCCAGGCCTATGCGGTTGACGTTGGGCTGCAAGCGTCTCGCACCGCGCTGCTGTCGTCCGGACAACTCGCCCAGGCGGCCCTTGACCTGGGTAAAGCCGCGAGCGCGCTATCCGCGTGGGTTGCCAAGAATGCCGAGGTAGGCGATTTCGGCGGGCCAGGGGATCAATTCCTCCCCGGCCAGGTAGTAACGAAGCCGGATTTTCGCGAATTCGACGCCCGCGCGGACGCGTTTTTCCGCCTCGCGGCGACCGCCCTCCATCCCGGAACGGCCACCACGGGCACTCAGATCGTGGCGGGCGCGGCGAAGAGCGCTCCCGTTACGGCGCCGAAGAGCGACCTCGCGTGATGGTCAGCTGCCCACCTCGATGAACCCTAGTGCCTGCCGGCGCTGATGGGGCGGAACCTCGGGATCGGTCGCGTTCACCGCGCGGCGCGCCAGGGCCGCCGCGCCGACGAGATCATGGCCCAGCGCCGCTACCCGGGCCGCGTAGAGCAAGACCGGACCGCTACCGGGTGCCCGGGATAGCGCGGCGTCTATCTCGGAGCTCGCCGCGCCGGGGCCGCCGATCGTTGCCAGCGCGAGGCCGCGCGCTGCCCTTGTCGAGGGCTGCTGATGCCTGCGCACCCGGTTCAGGTCACGCAGGGCGCTCTCGGCGTCGCCGAGGTCGGCGAGGATCTCCCCCCTGGCGCTTCGGGCGACCTCCGCCTCCCCGTCGATGGCCAGCACGCCAGACAGGACGTCTACCGCCGCGCGCTGCTGCCCCGCGTGCCACAGTGCCCACGCCAGCTCAGTCTGAACGGTCAGGTCGGTGGGAATCCGGCCCACCGCGGCGTGCAGGTAATCGACCGCTTCGCCATATCGTCTCTGGGCGAGCATGGTCTGGCCCACGGCCGCCAGGAGCCCCGCGACCGCCTGGGTATCGCTTTGCGCCTCGAACAACATGGCCGCTGTCCGGTAATGAGCCTCCGCCTCCGCGTACTGCCCGCTAACGTGGGCCACATTCCCCAGCAGCGACTCCGCCTCCGCGCTGACCAGCAAATCCTCGCCGACGGCGGTGCGCGCCGCCTTCGCCGCGTGCCTCATGGCCAGTCCGGTGTCCTTGTCGGCCATGGCGAGCTGGGCCGCGCGCAGGTAGTCGGCGGGGCTGAGCGCAGACTCGGTCATCGTTTCCGGCAGCCGGCCCTGGCCGCGGCGAACCGGGCCGATCAAGCAGTCATCGTGGAGCTCATACCAGCGTGACCCCGCCCGTCGCGATGCGGTCAGGAGGTGCCGGTCCCGGAACGCCCGCGCCACCGCGTTGGGCATGCCTCCCGTGTGTGAGACTCCTTCGTAAGCCGTGCCCCGGGTGGCCAGCTCGGTCACGAACTGACGGCTCAGCCACGCGGCCACCTCGCCCGGGGGGATACCGTGATCGGCGGCGACCGCCGCCACGGCCTCATCACAGAAGCGGTCGAGCATGGGATCGGCGTCCCCGTACCTGAGCACGTGCTCGGGCGTGATCTCCGCCACATTGGCCGGCACTGCCGCCCAGAACCCGGCGCACAGCACCTGGAGCAGGGCAGGCTCGACACCGCGCCCGGCCGGGGCAACGGGCTCGCTCCCGCCATCATCGGTGGCCTCCCTCGCCCGCAGGCGCGCGACGAGCGCCTCGGCAGCTCCCGGCGCGAAGCGGCGCCCGCCGCGGGGCAGTGGGCAGCGGACCGCCTCGGCCGCCGCCGCCTCCGTCAGCGGGCCGAGCGTGAACGTCACCGCTGGGGTCCCCAGGAGGCCCTCGTATCGCGCGAGATCCGCGGCGTAGTCATCGCGAAGGCACAAGAGCAGGTGCACGTGCGGTAGTTCGTCCAGCACCTCGGCCAGCTCTTCGAGGAAGGGATCCCGGTATCGGTCGGTCCCTCCGGTTCCGGCGAACAGATCTTCGGCCTGGTCTATCGACGCCAGCAGGGGAGCCGGGTAACCGCCGGGCTCGGTCCGTAGTTGCCGGCGCCGCAGGAAGTCATACAGCGTGAAGCCGGACAGCCTGGTCCTCGGCTCGCCCGGCGCCCAGGCCGCCAGCAGGGCGAGCGTGTAGGGGTTGTGCTCTGGCAGCGCGGCGACGGGGAACGCCGTCCCCTGGCTAAGGCGCCCCACCGGGAGCACGTCTTCGCCGGCGGCCGACAGCAGCGGGAATACCCCCGCCTGGAGCAAGGACGTCATCCCCGCGCCAGAGCGGCCAGAGAGGATGGTGAGCCTGCTATTTCGCCACAGCGCGGCAACCTCGCGCGATTCCCTGGACCGGCCACAAAATCGATACTCGTCGCTGATCAGGTATGGACGGTTTCCGACATATGGACTATTACCCGCGCCGCCGGTCACGGCTCTGGCCGCCATGCCTGTGGTCCAATCTGTCGCGTCTCTCCTGCGAAAATAGACCCGTGGAGTGTATTGCGGTCACCAGGTTCACAGCCGATCCTTCGCGCTGACCGTGGCCACATAGTTATCATTCCCGAACCGCCCGCGCCGGCTGGCCCGCGCTGGCCTCGCGCGAGTCCGCCCAGTGCAGGTCAGCCTATCCATTTTGCCCTTCGCGCTTGACTCTTCGCGTGCGCGTCACACACTTTGGTTAAACCCGGCAATCGTCTCACCTTCCGACGAACCGGACCGCAGGACCCTGAGCAACTCCCGCGAAAGCGCGGAGCCAGCGAGCTTGTCCAAGTCGCGCAGCGACAATCCGGTAAGATCGATCAGCCCTTCGTCGCGATCCGCAGGAACATCAGGCACGCGCATATCCTTCCCCGAATCCGCCTCCTCGTAAAGACTGTACTCTGCAGCTTCGGGCCGAATCTGCGGAATCACCGGCGGCAGGGCTAAGATGAGCCGTAAACATCTGACTCTTTCAAGAAAGCGGAGGCAGGGCGTGGTGGACTCGCAGGCGACTCCTGCCACAACGGAACCTGACCGTTACCCGGAGGTATGGGGGCAGGTTCCGCAGCGCAATATGAACTTCACCGGGCGCGAGGCCCTCCTTGAGGAGTTGCGCGCCGGGTTGACCGGGGCGGTCACCGTAGTCCTGCCGCACGCCCTGCATGGACTTGGCGGCGTCGGCAAGACGCAGGTCGCCATCGAATACGCCTATCGCAACATGTCGTCCTACGACGTAGTGTGGTGGATCCCGGCTGACCAGCCGGAGCTCGTCCGATCCTCGCTAGCCGCGCTCGCACCGCACCTGGGCCTCCCGCCGGTAGCGACCTCCGGAGTTCAGGACGCCGCGAACGCGGTGCTTGACTCGCTGCGGCGCGGCAAGCCCTACTCACGGTGGCTGCTGATCTTCGACAACGCGGATCAGCCAGAAGACATCAACAAGCTGATCCCCCGCGGGCCCGGGCAGGCGCTGGTCACCTCACGGAACCACCGCTGGCAGGGGATCGTCGGCACGATCCCGGTGAACGTGTTCAGCCGCGCCGAGAGCGTGGAGTTCCTCGCCAAGCGGGTGCCGAAGGCAATAACCAGCTCGGCTGCCGACCAGCTCGCTGAGGAGCTGGGCGACCTGCCCCTTGCCCTAGAGCAGGCCGGCGCGTTGCAGGCGGAAACCGGGATGCCCGCCCAGGAATACCTGGAGCTGCTGCAAGAGCACACCCGTGAGGTGCTCACCGAGAGCAAGCCGTCGGAGTACCCGGTCCCGATGACGGCGGCCTGGCGGATCTCGGTTGGCAAGCTAAGCGACAGCAACTCCGCCGCGCTGCAGTTGCTGCGCTGCTGCGCCTTCTTCGGCCCCGAGCCAATTCCCCGGGACGTGTTCCGCCACGGGGTGCAGGCGCCCGGGTCGAAGCTGACCGAGGTCCTCGTCTCGCCGATCGTGCTCGCCAGGGTAATCCGGGACATCGCGCGGTTCGCGCTGGCGACCATCGACCCGTCCGCCCGGACCATTCAGGTGCACCGGCTGATCCAGGCCCTGCTGCGAGATGACCTGGCCCCCGAGGACCAGTCCAAGTTCCGGCACGAGGTCCACGATCTGCTGGCCAGCGCGGCGCCCGCCGACCCCTATGACGAGACCAAATGGCCGCGCTTCGCCGAGCTGGTGGCGCACATCACCCCGCCGCGGGTGAGCACGTGCCAGGATCCGGTGGTGCGCAAGTTCGCGCTCAACATGGTCGGCTACCTTTACCGCTCCGCGGACTACCCGTCCGCCCGGACGTTCGCCGAGAGGTTCCTGCGGCAGTGGACGGAAGACTCCGGGCAAGACCACCCGGACGTGCTCGCGCTCCGGGCGTACCTCGGGAACGTCCTTCGGGAGCAGGGCGACTACCAGGGTGCCAACGATCTGGTTGGCCCCGCGCTCGAGCTGGCGCGGCGCGTCCTGGGCCGCGACCACCGGGTAACCCTCGACTTGGCCACCAGCCACGGCGCTGACCTGCGCGCGCTGGGCGAGTTCGCGGCCGCGCGCGAGCTTGACCAGGAATCGGTACGCCTCAGCGAGGCCGTGTTTGGCCCGTCGGCGCCGGAGACGCTGCGGGCCAAGGACAGCCTCGCCCTTGACTACGGGCTCATGGGCGAGTACGTGGCCTGCCGGGACCTGCACCAGAGCACCTACATAGAGCAGAGCCAGGCATCTGCCGGCGTCACCAAGATCGACGTGCTGGCCTCGTGGGGCGGGCTGTCGCGTGCCGTGCGGCTGTCCGGCGACTACAGCGCGGCGCGCCTGCTGGCCGAGGACGCCTACGAGTTCGGCCGCCAGGAGCTGGGACCAGACCACCCGTGGACGCTGTGGACCGGCAAGGAGCTGTCCATATCACTGCGGGTATCCGGGGACGCCACGGCGGATCTGGAACTGGCCACCGACTTGCTCGCCAGGCACGAACGGCGGCTCGGCCAAGGACATCCCGATACCCTCGCGATGGCGAACGCCCTCTCCAACACCTACCGGACGCTCGGGCGCATCGATGAAGCACTTGACCTCGCGGAGATCGTCATGCGCCGCTACCCGGAGGCCTACCGCGCCGACCACCCGTACCTGAACGGATGCTCAGGTAACCTCGCGGTGCTGCGGCGGCTACAGGGCGAGCCAGCGGAGGCCAGGGCACTCAACGAGGTGGCGCTGGCCGGCCTGACCAGTCGGCTGGGGCCCGACCATGACTACACGCTCACCGTCGCCCAGAACCTCGCCAGCGACCTCGCGGCGCTCGGCGAAGCGCACGCGGCCCGGGAGCTAGGTGAAGATACCCTCCGTAGGCTGCGCGTTGCCCTCGGCACCGACCATCCTGTTACCCTGGGCTGTGCCGCCAACCTCGCCCTGGACACGCGGGCCGATGGAGCGACGGAGGCAGCCGACCACCTGGCCCGGGGAGCGGCCGCGGGCCTCGCCAGCACGCTTGGATCAGACCACCCTGACACCGCCATGGCGGTGCGCGGTGAGCGCATCAACGTCGACTTCGACCCGCCGCCCATCTAGCGCACCCGTCGCGGGCGGCAGTCGCCGGTCACCGGGATGACCCGTGCCGCAGGTTCCAGCGCTCCGCGTGCAATCCGGCGGCGCGGCGCGCGGCGCGGGTGGCCTCCGCCGGCACCTGATCCCGCTGCCAGGCCTCGATGACCCCTGACATGCGCGATACGAATTCCTGCCCCGCGGCCGTCAGCTGTCCGCTTCCGCTGAGGTCCTTGGTGACCGCGTGGACCGCTGACCGCCACCTGGCGAATTCAGCATGGGCGTGCCGCGCCCCCGCCTCGTCCTCCACGTGTCGCTGCTGACGCCAGAACCGGGCCACCCCTAGGTACGCGTAGGCGCCTTGGAGCAGTCCGCTCAGCGGACGAGGATCATCACGCCAGGGCGCGTAGTATCGTCGGCCGTCGTCCGGTGCGGCCAGTCGCATGACGTCTTGGAGGGCGCACAGCTTCGCGTGCTGGACCTCGTGCGCGAGCGATACCGCGAGCCCGAGCGTCCCGGACGGGGCCGAGAGGCCGACGGAGCCGAAGTGCTCCCGCGACGTCGCGCTTCGCATCCGATGTGCGATCGCCTGCAGCGGGACGATGACGCGGAGCGCGGTGAGGATCTCTGCCGCCAGGTCACCGTGGTGTGCGCAAAGAACGTCCCACACTTCGCGCAGCCGGGACTGCCACCACAGGGCCTCCTGCTCGGTCAGCCGCGCGGCCAGCGACGGTGCCTGCATGCGGTCGGGGTCAAGGTCGTCGATGACCAGGCACAGCGCCATGCCCTGGGAGCGCGCGCTAATGCGGCGCAGCCCCTGCCAGCCCGCCTCGTCGAGTCGCCGGTCATCGGGAATGAGGACTGATGCCCCCCCGGCGACAAGCTCCGCCCCGCGCGCGGCTGACCGCAGGACCGCCGCGGCGCTCTGCCCGGGAACGATCGCCTGACCCACTGAGGGGAAGGTGACCATCCGCTGCGTCACCGGCACCTGGATGGCGCACGGGAACCGCGCCCGGATGGCCGCCGCGGCCGCCACCTTCGCCAAGCCGGCCGGGCCGGCGCGATCCGACGGCCGTCCCTGCCGCAATGCCATCAGCGCCCGGCCCGCCCAGGCTCCCACCGACGGGTAGCGCAAGACGGCCTCCACGGTGTCGGGTGCCTGCTCCTGGATGCTGGCCAGCAGTTCATAGGCGTCGCGCACGCGATCGTGGTCCGGATGCGCCGTCTCGTGCGCCGCCGCTACCACCCCGCGAACGAGCAGCAGGGTCTTGCTGTACTGAGCATTGCCGAGGTGCCAGATCGCGTCGGGCCCGCCATCTCCCCGCGCGAGCGAGGCGAACATCGCCGCGGGGACCTGATGACGGATCACGCGCGGCCGTTCGCGAGCGCGGCGATATCGGCCGCCATGACCGCCTGGACGTGCGAAATGAGCTTAAGCAGGTCTGGGCAGTACACGGACGGTCCGAGGAACCCGCGACCAGCCAGGTACCGGTGAGCGTAGTGGCCTGCCCCGCATACCCGGTGTACCGGGCAACTGAGGCAGTCATCGCACAGTGCCCGGATGCCCAGTTGCCTGGCCGCCACCGCGGGGTGGGCCAGGGCCGCGTCAAGCTGGTCGCGGGCCACGTGCAGCCCGGTCAGCGGCGCGCCCGGGTAAGCGGACTTCAGGACGTCAGATTGCTCGATCGTGCCGTCGGTCTGGATGACGGCCACTGCCGTTGGCGAGAGGCCAACGCTCTCAGTACCGGACGTCCCGCCGAGGATGACGTGCATCAACTCTGTGAAGAGCCGCACGTTCGTTTCGCGCGGGGCTGCCTGGTACCAGCGGTCGAAGACCGTGATCAACCAGTCGGCGTACGGCGTTTCCGGTGATCCGGGCACGCGACCAGGTGGCGGCGCGGTCCAGTTGCCATGGGGCAGCAGCAAGTCGATCATTGGCGGGTTGAACGTGAGCAGTGCCTCATAGACGGCGATCGGATCGTTGCGGACATCAATGGTGGCCAGTAGCCCGCCGAAAAGATCGCCGCGCTGCGGGTGGCCGTCTAGTCGCCGCAACGCCGCTGCCACCCCCGCATGACTGCCCAGGCCATTCGGGTGCTTGCGACGACGGTCGTGCGCCGCCGCATTCCCGTCAATGCTCACTCCTACCCGGACTCCGAGCCGGGCTAGCAGTTCCAGGTAGCCATGGTCGAGGCCGAGGCCATTTGTCTGGACGACAACGTCAACCCGCGTGCCCGGCCCCGCCGCCTCGCGCGCGGCACCGACGGCATAGGTGATGAAATCAGTCCCCGCCAGCAACGGCTCGCCACCATGCAGGATCAGCTTGACCTGGGTCAATCCATGCGAATGGGCATGCTCGCCAATCCGCGCGGCCGCCTGGTCCACGACGGTGCGCGGCATCTGGCGTGGCTGCAGTCGCCATGACTGGTCGGCCATCGTGTACATGTAGCAGTAATCACAGGCCAGATCGCACCGGCTGTGGATCTTAAGGACGAACTCCCGGAACGGCAGCGGGCGCCAGCCGTCAGCCATTAGCCCTCGCACGTCGACAGTGGCGGGCCATTCCGGCGTAGCATTCACCCTTGCAAATATGAACGATGCCGCGAGAAACGCAAGCGCCGCCCGCTAACCGGCGGGCTAGGCGCCAGGCTGCATGATGATCTCGAAGTCGGCGTGCCGGAACGGGACCGGGACGTCCCACTTGTTCCCCTCCGCCGGGTCATCGACCGGGACGAAGTCGATGACCAGCGACTTCTTCACCGCGAACACGGTGTCGGACTCGATGTACTCGCTGCCGGCCACGAAGATGTGCGTGGTCAGGTCCCGGTGGCCGGGCGCGGCGACGATGAAGTGGATGTGCGCCGGGCGGAACGCGTGCCGCCCGGTGGCGATGAGCATCTCCCCGACCGGGCCGTCGGTGGGGATCGGGTAATGCGACGGGACGATGGTGCGGAACCAGAAGCGCCCGTCGCCGTCGGCGGTGAACAGCCCGCGGCCGTTGCCGCGCGGTTGTACCGCTGGCTGCTGGACGTCGTAGAAGCCCTGGTCGTTGGCCTGCCAGACGTCCAGCGTGGCCCCCGCCAGCGGCGTGCCGTCCACCGAGACCACGCGGCCGGTGACCACGCACGGCATCCCCGTGCCCACCTTGTCAATGCTGGCGCCGAGCTCCAGCGGCGGCGACTCCACCACGTGGAACGGGCCGAGCACGGTCGACTCGGTCGCCACCCCGAACTTCCGGTTGCTGATCGTCTCGGTCAGCATCGACAACCCGAGCACGTCCGACAGCAAGATGAACTCCTGGCGGTCATCGTCGCACTTGTGCCCGGTCCGGGTGAGGAAGTCGATGGCGGCGTTCCACTCCGGGATCGTCAGCTCCACCTCCCGCGCGAACGCGTGCAGGTGCCGTACCAGGGAGGTCATGACCTCCCGCAGCCGCGGGTCGGTCGACGGGGCGAAGCTCTCGATGACAGCGTCGGCCGCGGTTTCCTCAGTGAAGTCGGTAGCCATGCTGACCAGGCTAGACCCCGCCGATCGGGGGCACCATCCCTGTCCTGGCCCCAACGAGACCGTGCCTGCCGCTCGTGCGCCCCGTCCTTGCCGAGCAGGGGAGGCGGCTTGCGCCCATCGGGCCCGACGGCCTCACGTCGTGACTTACCCTCGTTGTCGTGGGCGATTCTGTTGGTGAGCAGCTCGTATACGTGCACGCCGGGTTCGGCGGCGAGGCGGTGCCCTTCGCCGCCGGCTGGGACCTGCAGCGGCAGGTCCACGCGCGCCGCGTCGCCGATGAGGTGCCGGACTGCTGCCTGCTGCTGGAGCATGAGCCGGTCTACACGGCCGGGAAGCGGACGGCGGTGTCGGACCGGCCGGTCGGCGACCCCGGCGCTCCCGTCTTCGACATCGACCGCGGCGGCAAGATCACCTGGCACGGCCCCGGGCAGCTGGTCGTCTACCCGATCATCCGGCTGCGCTCCCCGCTGGACGTCGTGGCCTACGTGCGGGCGCTGGAAGAGGCGATGATCGGCGTGTGCGCGGAGTTCGGGGTGCGCACGGCACGCGTCGAAGGGCGCAGCGGCGCCTGGGTGCCCGGCGACCCTGAAGACCGGGCCCGTCCAGGCCGGCCAGCACCGCCAGACCGCAAGGTCGGCGCGATCGGGGCCCGGGTCGCGCGCGGGGTGACCATGCACGGCCTCGCGCTGAACTGCGACAACGACCTGTCCTGGTACGACAAGATCATTCCCTGCGGCATCCGCGACGCCGGAGTGACCTCGCTCACCGCCGAGACCGGCATCCCGGTCACCGTGTCCGACGTCACCCCGTTGCTGGAACGCCACCTCGCCGCCGCCCTCGGCTACCGGGCCTGGCAGCGACTGCACTCCATCGCCCCCCTGCTGCCGCACGCCGCGGTCAGCTAGCCCGCCGGGTCAGCGCTCCGCGCATCTTGCTGTTATCAGGAGCCATGTCCCAGGCGCGCGCCGCCGCGAGCTAGGCTGGGATGCGTGACGCACGCCCTGGCTCCTGATGGACGGCGGATGCTCCGCCTGGAGGCCCGCAACGCGCAAGTCCCGATCGAGAAGAAGCCGCCGTGGATCAAGACCCGGCTGCGCACCGGACCGGAGTACTCGGCGCTGAAGAGCCTCGTGCGGGCCGAAGGGCTGCACACCGTCTGCGAGGAAGCCGGCTGCCCCAACATCTTCGAGTGCTGGGAAGACCGCGAGGCGACGTTCCTGATCGGCGGTGACCAGTGCACCCGGCGCTGCGACTTCTGCCAGATCGACACCGGCAAGCCGCTGCCGCTGGATCGCGATGAGCCCCGCCGGGTCGCCGAGTCGGTCGCGGCCATGGGCTTGCGCTACGCGACGGTGACCGGCGTGGCGCGCGATGACCTCGACGACGGCGGGGCGTGGCTGTACGCGCAGACCGCCCGGGAGATCCACGCCGCCGTCCCCGGCTGCGGCGTCGAGCTGCTGGTCCCCGACTTCAACGCCGAGCAGCCCCGGCTCGCTGAGGTATTCGATGCCGCCCCCGAGGTGTTCGCGCACAACCTGGAGACGGTGCCGCGGGTGTTCCGCCGGATCCGGCCGGGCTTCCGGTACGAGCGGTCGCTGGCGGTGCTGCGGGCGGCGCACGAGGCCGGGCTGGTGACGAAGTCGAACCTGATCCTGGGGCTAGGCGAGGAGCGAGCCGAGATCCGCACCGCCATGGAGGACCTGCGGGCCGCCGGCTGCGACCTGCTGACGATCACCCAGTACCTGCGGCCGTCGCCCCGGCATCACCCGGTGGCGCGCTGGGTCAAGCCCGAGGAATTCGTGGAGCTGCGCGCCGAGGCACTGGACCTCGGCTTCGCGGGGGTCATGTCCGGCCCGCTGGTCCGCTCTTCCTACCGGGCCGGCCGCTTGTACGCCCAGGCGATGGAGCGGCGCGCGGCCACGACTGCATGACGGTTACTTCTCAGCTCGCCATTAACCGTATGCTGCCTGATGTTGGATTGCATGCTTTGAGGAAGGCTGAGCCGGTGGTTGACAAGTACAGCGCCGAGGACCTCCAGAACGCCGGGCGACTGAAGCAGATACGGATGGTCGCCGGCCTGGTCAACCAGAGCAACAAGAAGGCGCTGCCGATCGCCATCGGCAGCGGCGTGGCGATCGCGGCGGTGCTCGTGATCGTCGGGCTGGTGCTCGGGATGCTGGGGATCTTCATCCCCTTCGGCGTGCTGCTCGGGGTGCTGGCGATCGTCATCTTGTTCGGCCGGTTCGCCACGACGGCGCAGTTCAAGGCCATCGAAGGACAGCCGGGCGCGCCCGTCGCGATCTTGCAGCAGATGCGCGGGAACTGGACGGTCACCCCGGTCGTCAACGCCAACCGGACCCAGGACATGGTCCACCGCGCGGTCGGCCGCCCCGGCGTCGTGCTGATCGGCGAGGGCGTCCCCAGCCGGGTGTCCGCGCTGCTGGCCGCGGAGAAGAAGCGCACCGCGCGGGTCGCCTTCGACGTGCCGATCTTCGAGTTCCAGGTCGGCAACGACGAGGGCCAGGTTCCCGTCAGGCAACTGCAGCGCAAGCTCATGCGGCTGCCCCGCAACCTCAAGCCCGCCGCGATCAGCGACCTCAACCACCGGCTGAAGGCCCTCCAGCCCAGCTACGCCCAGCCCCCGAAGGGTCCGCTGCCCCGCAACGCCAGGCAGCCCAAGATGCCCCGGCCGCGTACCCGCTAGGCCCGCTAGCGGGTGCGCACCACGATCGTATCGGCGGCGCGGTCGTGCAGGCCGCGCAGGTCGCGGTCGGCGAGCAGCGGCGGGACCACGCAGAACAGCAAGAGCGTGCGCACGGCCGCCCAGGCGAACCCGGGGCGGCCGCCGCCGGTCCTGATGACCTTCAGCCCGAGCAGGCGCTTGCCGACGGTGAGCCCGCTGATCGCGGTGAGGAGGTAGATCTCCGCCGCGCAGGCCACGAACGTCCAGTACTGGGTCGCCTGGTAGGCCCCGTCCGCGGGGTTGGTCAGCGAGTGATGGGTCACCGCCGAGACGATGAGCTCGCACAGCACCCAGTCGATGACGAGGGCGGCCAGCCGCAGGGTCATGGGCGCGGCCGAACCCGGCCCCTGGCGTGGCAGCCCGAACTGCTGGCCGGGATAATCCGGCGTACTATCTCCCGCCCCGGCGCGCGGGGCGGCCGCCAGCCGCGCCCCGCTGCTCCGGCGCGGATCCCGGGATTGTTCAGACACATCACTACGGTATCCGCTCCGCTTCCGCCCGGTCCTGCCGCGTCCGCCGGAGGGGGTCGCGCGGCGAGCGGGGTTCGCCGCCAGCGGCGAGCACGCTGGGGATACGCTACACGCGTAACACTGGTGAAACACCGGGGACACCAGTCGGAAATTGCGGAGGACTACCGTCCAAACCGCATACCGCCGAGATAGCCGAGTTAATGCCTACATATGCGCGCCCTGCACAAGGAGGGTTGATGTCGTTCAGCAGTGCTGAAGAGGTCCTTAGCTTCATCGCTGAGGAGAAGGTGGAGTTCATCGACGTCAGGTTCTGCGACCTGCCCGGTCAGATGCAGCACTTCACCATCCCGGTTGAGACGTTCGACGCTGATGTCTTCACTGAAGGCCGGATGTTCGACGGCTCGTCCATCCGCGGATTCCAGGCGATCCACGAGTCGGACATGCTGCTCCTGCCCGACCCGACCACCGCCGTGCTCGACCCGTTCCGCCAGCACAAGACGCTGAACCTGACGTTCTCCGTCTACGACCCGCTAACGGGCGCCGCCTACAGCCGTGACCCGCGCAACGTGGCCCGCAAGGCCGAGGAGTACCTCAAGGGCACCGGCATCGCGGACGTCTCCTACTTCGGCCCCGAGGCCGAGTTCTACATCTTCGACTCCGCGCGCTTCTCCACCAGCGCCAACGAGGGCTACTACCACCTGGACTCGATCGAGGGCGCGTGGAACACCGGCAGCCTGGAAAGCGGCGCGAACCTCGCCTACAAGCCTCCTTACAAGGGCGGCTACTTCCCGGTCCCGCCGATGGACCACTACACGGACCTGCGCTCGGAGATGGTCAAGCAGCTGATCGCGGTCGGCATCGAGACGGAGATGCAGCACCACGAGGTCGGCACGGCCGGCCAGGCCGAGATCGACATCCGGTTCGGGCCGCTGCTGGCCCAGGCCGACAAGCTGATGCTGTACAAGTACGTCGTCAAGTCCGTCGCCCGCGCGGCCGGCAAGACCGTGACGTTCATGCCCAAGCCGCTGTTCGGCGACAACGGCAACGGCATGCACTGCCACCAGTCGCTGTGGAAGGACGGCGCGCCGCTGTTCTACGACGAGGTCGGCTACGCCGGGCTGTCGGACACCGCGCGCTACTACATCGGCGGGCTGCTGCACCACGCGCCGTCGCTGCTGGCGTTCACCAACCCGACGGTCAACAGCTACCACCGCCTGGTGCCGGGCTACGAGGCGCCGATCAACCTCGTCTACTCCGCCCGCAACCGCTCGGCCTGCTGCCGCATCCCGATCTCCGGCGACAGCCCCAAGGCCAAGCGCATCGAGTT
>JAICUO010000760.1 GCA_025935815.1 Streptosporangiaceae bacterium | reverse complement strand
CGAACGCTGATCAGCGCAGGCGTCCCTCGCGGTGCAGCCGCTGGATGGTCTCGAACGCCTCGACGTTTCCCATGGCGTCGTTCACCGGATTGTGGTCGTGCGGCGTGACCCGGAACCGTTTCCAGTCCTGAGCCCGGCGGAAGTCGCCGGCGAGCCCGGCGTAGTAGTCGCCGATGCGCCGCCCGGAATGGCCGAAGGGGTTGTCCCCGAGGGCATGCCAGAAGCCGTGGTTGATCCACTGGAAGTCGAACGCCGGGTTGTCGCTGACGAAGACAGGGCGTCCGTCGGCGCAGAGGCGGCAGGCGGTCACGCCGGCGGAGCGGATGCGGACCAGGCCGCCAAGTCGGGCGATGCCTTCGTCCAGACTGACCGCCGGTGTCCAGCCGAGGACAGCCCGGGTGCGGCGCTGGTCGAACAAGTGGGCCGTGGCCAGCTGCTCGGCGAGGAAGTGGCTCAAGGGGGGCGGGGAGGTCCGCCGGGTCAGCGCCCATGCCCCTCGAGCGCGGCGCCGGCCAGCCAGGCCGCCCGGAACGGCACCCGGCCGGCGGGTCCCGGGACGCCCGCGGCGGCGCAGAGCCGGGCGAGGACCTCGGCCAGCGGCCGCGGCTCACCGTTGGAGACGACCGAAGACGGGTTTTCCCCTCACCCGAGTGGGTAGTGAACTCTTGCTGCTCCAGATTCCGGCGGTGTTCAGCTGTTGTGACGCCACCGCCAGGAGAGCTTTCATTGACAGCCTTTCCGCCTGTTCCGACAGCGAGCCTGTTGGCCGGGCCGCAGCCGGGGCCCCTGCCGGTCTCCGACCCCGCGCCAACCAGGCCACGGCGGCAGGCCGTCGGGGGCGGTCGCTCGACCGCGGCCGCGGTACGCCGGGGGTCGGATTTCGCGGAGTTGTCCCGCCGGGTCAAGGACGCCGGACTGATGGCGCGGCGGCCCGGCTACTACGCCAGGAAGATCACGATCACCGCGGCGCTGCTCGGGGCGGGCTGGACGGCGTTCGTGCTGATCGGCGAGTCCTGGTGGCAGGTGGCGACCGCGGTCGCGCTGGGAGCGGCGTTCACGCAGGTCGCGTTCCTCGGACACGACGCCGGGCACAAGCAGATCGCCCGCACTCGGCGGGCCAGCTACGTCCTCGGTCTGCTGCACGCCAACCTCGCGGTCGGGCTCAGCTACGGCTGGTGGATCGACAAGCACAACCGCCATCACGCCCACCCCAACGAGATCGGCAGCGACCCCGACATCGGCACCGGCGCCCTCCTCTTCACGCCCGGCGACCGGCGGCGCAGCCGGATCGGGCGGCTGGTGACCCGCGGCCAGGCGTACTACTTCTTCCCGCTGCTGCTGCTGGAAGGGCTCAACCTGCATGTCGCGGGACTGCTCGCGCTGAAGGAGCGCCCGGTGCGGGCCCGGTGGCTGGAGGGGACGCTGCTGGCCGGACACGTCGTCGCCTACGCGACGGTGGTGTTCCTCGTGCTGAGTCCGCTGCAGGCGATCGTCTTCGTCGCCGCTCAGCAGGCCGCCTTCGGTCTCTACATGGGCTGTTCGTTCGCCCCGAACCACAAGGGGATGCCGATCCTGGCCCCGGGTGAGGAGCCCGACTTCCTGCGCCGGCAGGTTCTGACCAGCCGCAACATCCGCGGCGGTCGACTGGTGGACCTCGCGCTGGGCGGCCTGAACTACCAGGTCGAGCACCACCTCTTCCCGAGCATGCCCCGCCCGAGCCTGCGCCGCGCGCAGGTCCTCGTCCGGCAGTTCTGCCAGGAGCGCGGGATCAGCTACACCGAGACGTCACTGCTGACGTCCTACCGGATGTCGTTGCAGACCCTGCACGCCGTCGCGGACACCACCGGCACCAGTCCGCGATAGGCCCGAGCGAGCGGCGGCGCGGCGGCAAGGGCCCCGCGCCGCCGCTACGTCATCCGCTCGCCATCGATATAGCCGCACATGGCTCCCGCCGTCCACGGCAACCGGCAGGTGGCCCACGACATCCGAGCGGCGGTCACCGGCCTGGACATCCTGATCAACAACGTCGGCGGCCTCTACCCGACTCGACGCGCGACCAGCGACGGCTACGAGGCGACGCTGGCGATGAACTTCGTCGGCCCCTTCGCGCTGACCAGCGAGCTGCTGCCGCTGCTGCAGGCCCGCGCTCCCGCCCGCTGCCTCAACGTCGTATCCGCAGGCTTCAAGATGTTCACAGGCGACCCGTTCGCCGACCCGCAGTCCCGCCACCGATTCATCAGCGGCGACGCCTACGCCCACAGCAAGCTGCTCAACGTGCTGGTCACCCTTGCGCTGGCGCAGCGGCTCCCGGCCGAGCAGGTGACGGTCAACCTCGTCCATCCCGGTATGTCCTGGACGCCGATGACCCAGTCCATGACCTCGCAGACGATCCCCCAGTTCCGCGCGGTCTGGCCATTGGTACGCATCCTGCAGCGGTCGCGATCGGCGGAGAAGGCAGGTAATCGCGTCGCCGCCCTCGTCGCCTCGCCGGTGGCCGGCGCCGCCACCGGCCAGTACTTCGAGCGCGGCCTCAGGCCAAACTGGCTGTCAGCTCGAGAGCTCGACCCGCGGATACAACAGCGAGCCTGGCAGCTCGGCGAACAACTTATGACCCAGGCAGCGGAAAGGACCAGCTAGACCCGCACGACCGGCCGGCGCAACAACCCGGCGGTGCACCCTGTCCGACGAAAGGGGAGGGCGGCTCGATGAAGATCAGCTATGGGGCGGTGCTCCCGCTGCCGCCCGAGGAGGCGTTCCGGTTCGTGGCCGACCCGGTCAACTGGCCGCTGTTCTTCCCCGGCGTGCGTTCGGTCGACAAGGACGACGACTGGGGGCGGGTCGGCGGCCACGCCCGCCTCACCACCGTCGTTCTCGGCCGGTCGCTGACCATGGACCTCAAGCTGACCGAGTGGGACCCGCCGAGATCCTTTCGATACACCGTCTCCCAGGGCGGCCAACCCGGCAATGACGACAACCGGCGAACCTTCGCGGCGGTGCGGGGCGGAACTCGGTTGACCGGCACCACCGAGATCCCGACCCGACCGGGTCCCGCCGAGCTTCTCGACCGGCTCCAAATGCTCGTCGTCCGCCGAGTGTTCATGGCGGCGATGGCCCGGCTCCCGGACGCCGCAAGCCCTACAACTAAGGCCGGACACTGACGCTAATTCTGCGCCTACCGACCTTGTGCATCTGGCTCCACATCGCCACCCCGCCAGCTCCGCACACAAGTCCGATGGGCACAGCCTTATCAGGTGTGGTGCGCGTCCAAGGCGGGAAGGCCCCGCATGCCGGCTACTCCGAGAGAAGAGGCCGGCCACGCTCCGGGGTTGTCGTGGGGCGACCACCCCCGGGGTCCGCCCATATTAGGTCAAGCTGGAGCCAGATATGAGGTTCCCCCAAGATCGTGGAGGCATGGCCTATAAGGAGGGGCTGTGCCAGAGACACGTCGGCAGTTCGATGCGGCGTTCCGGGAAGGGGCGGTGCGGATCGTCCGGGAGACCGGCCGGCCGATCGCAGAGGTCGCT
>JAICUO010000055.1 GCA_025935815.1 Streptosporangiaceae bacterium | reverse complement strand
GCCTGCTGGTGGATGTCATCAGGCTGCCCTGGGAAGAGGTGCACATCGAGGCGTGCCGGTGGGAGCACGTGATCTCGGAGAGCGTCGAGCGGCGGCTGTTTGAGCTGCTTGGCCGCCCCCAGCGCTGCCCGCACGGGAACGTCATCCCTGGCCTGGTTGAGCTCGCCGCCGGGTCGGCGCCGGCGGATGGCACGCCGGGTGACAGCCCGGACGGCGCGCCGGACACCGTCGCGAATGGCGCCGCGGGCATCGTTGCGCGGGACTGGATGCATGACCAGGCCATGACGGACGTGCCGATCGCAGGCAGTGCGGCGGGCGTGCCCGCGGTCGTCTCCCGGATCAGCGAGCAGATTCAGAGTGACCTTGTTCTGATGCTTAAACTCAAGCGCGCCGGGATACAACCCGGACGCGAGGTCTTGCTCGGGTCGGTCAAGGGCGGTGTTCGGGTCACCAGCGCCAATGAGGGCGCGGACGTGACCACCGACCTCGATTCCCAGGTGGCCTCACACGTCTTTGTCTCTCGGGAGTAGCCAGGGGATCACCGCAGTGACCGGAGCTCGACCATGACGCGCTCGGATCCAAGCGTATTCGACCCGTACCTGTCGGCCGAGGCCGTCTTGCGGCAGGCGGAGATAGGCGTCATCGTCGTAGACCGGGACGGCTGCGTGCGGTTCGTTAACCCCTGTGCCGCGCGGATCCTGCGGCTGGCGGCCGATCCCGCGGACGCCTCGGCCGCGCTCGCCGGGCAGCCGCTGGTATCGCTCGGCTTCATCCCCGACGCGGACCTGCCCAGGGTGGACGACATGACCCGCCAGGTCTTGCGCGGTCTCACCTGGGAGGACACCTTCACAGGGAACCGCGGCGACGGCGGCCTGTCGTTCATCCGGACGCAGGCGGTGCCCGTCCGGGCGCCGTCCGGCGAGATCGACGGCATGATGCTCATGCTCAGCGAGGCCAGCCGGCGAGACGCCCAGCGCGAGCAGGACCGGCTGCGGTTGCTGGAGCGGATCGGCGAGCGGCTATCCGGCTCGCTGGAACTCGGGGCCACCTTGCGCCAGGTCGCCCAGATCCTGCTGCCGCAATTCGCCGACCACTGCTTCATCGACTTGCTCCAGGGCGACAAGCTCATCCGGCGGGCGCAGGTGCACGCCGGCGGCTGGACGCCGCCGCGCGGCTCATGGGCCGAGGTCGGCGCGGCGGTGCACTACCCGCCGGGGCACTTCTGCGAGCAGGCCATGTCCCGGCTGGAGACCATCGTCGTGCCCGACCTGCACGCCGAGTACTACCCGGCGCCCAGCAAGGAGTCGATGAACGCCTCCGACCAGGCCGGCCTGACCTCGGTGCTCGCCGCACCGCTGTACGCCCGCGGGGAACTGCTCGGCGTCATGTCGCTGGCGCTGTCTCGGGTCACCCAGCGCCAGGACCCCCACTACGACCTGTCCGACCGGGACCTGATCACCGCGATCGCCGGGCGGGTGTCGGTCGCGATCGACAACGCGATGCTGTTCGAGGCCGAGCGGGATACCGCGCTGGCGTTCCAGAACAGCCTGCTCCCGCAGGAGGTCCCCGAGCTCGACGGGCTTGAGGTCGCCTTTCGGTACGTGCCCGCCAAGCCGCTGGCCGCCGCCGGGCAAGGCATCCAGACCCAGGTCGGCGGCGACTGGTACGACATCATCCCGCTCGCGGCGGGGCGCGTCGGGCTGGTCATCGGCGACGTGGAAGGGCGCGGCGCGCGCGCCGCCGCGATCATGGGGCAGCTCCGTGCCACGCTGCGCGCCTATGCCCAGGACGAGAAGTCCCCGGCCGACGTCATGCGGAAGCTGGATGAGTGGTGCCGGTCCACCGCGCCGCCGAGCGCGAGCGGGGACCCGTCCACGGTCAGCTGCATCTACATGATCTACGACGCCTGGTCGCGGCAGCTCACCATGGCCAACGCGGGCCACGCCGCGCCGCTGATCGCGGCGGCCGGGACGGTCGGGCCGCTGGAGATCCGGTACAAGGGCGTGCTGCTCGGCGTGCGCGGCCGGGGCATCCGCGGGCTGCCGACCTACAAGGAGCAGGCTGTCACGCTGCCGCCCGGCGCCGCGCTCGTCTTGTACACCGACGGGCTGACCGACCGGCGGACCCGTGCCGACGGCTCGGGCTTCTACTCCGAGGCGGAGGCGACCGGGATCCTGCTGGCCGCGGTCCTCGCCGCGGCGGGCGCGCCCGCCGGCGCCGGGATGGCGGACAAGATCGCGGTGGCCGCGCAGAACGCGGTGCCCGGCGACATCGATGACGACATGGCGATCCTGGTGCTGCGCTCCGCGCCGGCCGACCTCGCCTACCGGGAACGGGTCTTCCCCGCCGAGCCGATCATGGTCTCGGAGGCGCGCCGCCTGGCCGCGACCACCTTCGCCGCCTGGGACATGGACCCCGATCAGGCCGACCTGGCCTGCCTGCTGGTCTCGGAGGTGGTCACGAACACGGTGCTGCACGCGTCGGTCACCCCGACCCGGAACCGGGCCGCGCTCTTGCAGATGGTGGCCAGCGCGTCATCGGGCGGTTTCCCGGCCATCCCCGACCTGGACGGCCCGCCGGGGCCCGCGCACGCCCCGATGTCGCCCCGGGAGTTCCGGGTGCGGCTGCGCCGCGGGGCCGAGTCCGTCTGGGTGGAGGTCTTCGACCCGGACCTGCGGTTGCCGCGGATCCGCAGCGCCAGGGATACCGACGAGGGCGGCCGGGGCCTGTACCTGGTGGAGCAGCTGGCCACCCGCTGGGGGTCACGGCCAACGGCCGAGGGTAAGGCGGTCTGGTTCGAGGTCCCGCTGGCGTTACGGGCCGCTGGCGCTACTTGATGGGCGTGTGGGGCGTGTTCTGCGCGCCGTAAAACAGCATCAGCAGCACCACGATGACGATGACGATGAACCACAGGTTCTTGCCAGCGCCTGGAAGGTGCAGCTTCTTGCCGTAACGCCGATGGAGCACCGCCACGATGATGGCGATAAACGCCGCTAGGATCAGGCCGGTCACGCCTGCTGCCTCCGCGCCAAGTCAGGGGTACCCGCCCGGGCGCGGGTCCGCCTCCACCGAGGATACGACAACGATGACGCCACGTCATGAGTAGATCGACGTATCTTACAAGCACAGTCCGCGGGGGTCGCCCAACCGGGTTTGCACAGGTAGCGTGGCTGGTGTGGGGGTGATACATCCCTGGGGGGCCGAAGGCCAGGGATACTCTCGAAGAGGAGATGCGGTGGCAGAGGCATACATCGTCAGCGCGGTGCGCACCCCGGTTGGCAGGCGCGGCGGCGGGCTGGCCGCAGTGCATCCGGCCGACCTCGGCGCGCACGTGCTGCGCGCGGTCGTCGAGCGGGCCGGGATCGACCCGGCGGCCATCGATGACGTGATCATGGGCTGCGTCTCCCAGGTCGGCCCGCAGTCGCTAGACATCGCGCGTACCGCCTGGCTGTCGGCCGGGCTGCCGGAAAGCGTGCCCGGCGTCACGATCGACCGGCAGTGCGGGTCCTCCCAGCAGGCCGTGCACTTCGCCGCGCAGGCGGTGCTGTCCGGGACCCAGGACGTTGTCGTCGCGGCCGGCGTGGAGAACATGTCCACGGTCCCGATTGGCGCCTCAATCACCCTGGCCATGAAGGCGGGCCAGCCGCATCCGTTCGGCCAGGGCTGGCTGGAGCGGTACGGGAAGCAGGAGATCAGCCAGTTCCGGGGCTCGCAGCTCATGTGCGAGCGGTGGGGCCTCAAGCGGCTCGACCTGGAGGAATTCGCCCTGGCCAGCCACGAGCGGGCGATCGCGGCGATCGACTCCGGGCGGTTTGACAGCCAGATCGCGCCGCTGGCCGGGGTGTCGGCGGACGAGGGACCGCGCCGGGACACGTCACTGGAGAAGATGGCGACGCTCAAGCCGCTGCGGGAAGGCTGGGAGATCACCGCGGCGGTCTCCTCGCAGATCTCCGACGGCGCCGCCGCCGTGCTCGTCGCCTCCGGCGCGGCGGTGGAACGCTACGGGCTGACCCCGCTGGCCCGGATTCACTCCCTGGCCGTCGTCGGTGACGACCCGGTGTTCATGCTGACCGGGCCGATCCCCGCGACCCGCAAGGTGCTCGAGCGGGCCGGGCTGACTATCGACGACATCGACGCCACCGAGATCAACGAGGCGTTCGCGCCAGTAGTCCTCGCCTGGGCACAGGAGACCGGCGCCGACCCCGAGCGCACCAACCCCAACGGCGGCGCGATCGCGCTTGGCCACCCGCTCGGGGCGACCGGCGCGGTGCTGATGACCAAGCTGGTTTACGAGTTGCACCGCACCGGCGGCCGGTACGGCCTGCAGACCATGTGCGAAGGCGGCGGCCAGGCCAACGCCACCATCATCGAAAGGGTCTGAAGGACCCTGCATTTCCCGCCCTCGCGCCACTCCCGTAACCATGGTCTTCGCGATGAGTTCGGTATCCGAGGGCGGTGCGGACCGCCGATCGCTGTGCAGGGCCTAGCCCCCGGCCACAAGCTCCGGGGGCTGGGCAACGGCACTCGGGGTTGGCGGGTACGCCCAGGTATTACGAGTGGGGGCCGCTGAAGGTCGGGGGCGCGGACGCGCTGGTCGCCGGCGCCGTGGGCGTCTTGGCGGCCGTGGGCATCCCGGTCGGGTTGCCGGTGGGCATCATGCTCGGGGTCGCCGTCGCCGTCGCGGTGGGCATCGGGGCCGGGGTCACCGCCTTGGGCGCGGCGAAGAGCACCAGTTGCGCCCACAGGAAGTGATTGCGCACTACTCCGGTGACGAATACCAGGTCGCCGCGAGCGATGTGCTTAGCGGCCGCGAACACCGGCTGCCGGGCCGGGGCCATGGTCATCGCGGTGCCGGTCTGGGCCGCCAGGGTGCGGGCTGCCGCCATGGTGGCCGGCTTAACGCTAGCCGTGGTCGGGGTAACCGTGATGGTGAGCGTCACGTTGGTGCCGGCCACGGAGACCGTGAACGTAACCGGCCTGGGCGTGGCGTTCATCGCCGCGACGTTCGCGGTGCCCGCCATGACCGCCGCGGCCGGGGCCATGTCGTGGTTCATCGCCGCCCGCGCGGCGGTCGTGTTGCCGGTCAGCGCGGCAAGGCCCATGGCTGATCCGGTGACGTCCTTGGCCTGAGTCTTGGCGTTGAGCAGCCACAGGCGCAGCGAGCCGTTGGCCGACTTGACCAGCAGCCAGTGCTTAGTGGCCAGGGCGACAACGCCCCTTTGCGCGGCGAAGGTCGTGTGCCCCATCCGGACGGTGGCGGAGGTCCGCACCGGTGCCATCCCCGCCAGCGTGGCGAGCGACGCCTGCTGGGACGTGGCCCAGGTGGACAGGGCGCTGCTGAGCGCCTGCTGCTGGCTGATCGGGTGCTGGAAGTTCATCGTGTACCCGTTGCCCGACTGCGCCTTGTCCGACTGTGCCGTCGGCGGCGGGGCGGAATGGCTGCCGGTGGCGACCGCCACCGCGCCTATCGCGCCCCCGCCGCCCAGCACGGCGGCGGCGATGACAAGTCGTGCCTTCAAACTGGCCTGGCGGATGCTGCGGCCTATCATCTGCGATGCCTCCTCCCGCGAACGCCGCGCCCGCCACGGTGCGCCCGCGAATGTCCGTCGCGGGCCCTCCGGCGGAGGGCCCGCTGGTTCAACGACTCAGAGACTGCCCTGCCAACGCCGGGAACGGCGGGGAATCGCGGGCTCGGTAATCACCCCGTACGAGTGGTGACCTTTCCCGAACGAGCCGGGCCAGCCGGTAACGCCGCGGCCCGCAGCGGCGGGAAGCCCCGGGAGAGCGGTGCGCTCTCCCGGGGCCAGGCGTTAGACGGGACGGGATTCCCTACGCATGCGGCGCGGTGAACGCCGGCGGTGCCGACGTGACCGAGGCCGGCGTGCTGGGTGTCATGGTTCCGGTGGGAGTCATGGTGGGAGTCCCGGTGGCGGTCGGGGCCGGGGTGGCCATCCTGGGCGCGGAGAACAGGACCAGCTGCGCCCACAGGAAGTGGTTCTTCACCACTCCGGCAACGAGAACCAGGTCGCCGCGGGCGACGTGGTTGGTGGCCGCGAACACCGGTTGCTTCGCCGCCGCCATTGTCATCGCGGTGCCGGTCTGGGCCGCCATGGTCTGCGCCGCCATCGTGGTCATCGGCGCGACCGTGGCGGTCGTTGGGGTGACCGTGATGCTGAGCGTCACGTTGGTCCCGGCGACCGAGATCGTGAAGGTGACGGGCCTGGGCGTGGCGTTCATCGCCGCGACGTTCGCGGTCCCGGCCATGACCGCCGCGGCCGGGGTCATGTTGCCCTGCCGCATCGCCGCGGTGGTGGCGGCCCCGCTGCCGGTCATCGCGGCGGTGCCCGCGGCGTGATTGGTGACGTTCTTGACCTGTGTCTTGCCGTTGAGCAGCCACAGGTGCAGCGAGCCGTTCGAGGACTTGACCAAGAGCCAGTGCTTGGTGGCCAGGGCGACCACGCCGCGCTGGACGGCGAAGGTCGTGCGCCCCTTCCGGACGGTGGCGAAGTTCTTCACCGGCGCCATCCGCGCCAGCGTGGCGAGTGACCTCTGCTGGGACGTGGCCCAGGTGGACAGGGCGCTGCTAAGCGCCTGCTGCTGGCTGATCGGATGCCGGAAGTTCATGGTGTACCCGGCGGACTGCGCCGCCGACGGGGCGGAGTTGCTGCTGGCGGCCACGGCCACCGCGCCTATCGCGCCCCCGCCGGCGAGTACTGCGGCGGCGATGCCGATTCGTACCTTCAAGCTAGCCTGGCGGATGCCGTGGCTGTTGCGGCCAATCATCTGGGATGCCTCCTTCCGCGGCCGCCGCGCCCGCTACGGGCGCCCGCGAATGTCGTTTTCCGGCTCCTCCGGTGGAGAAGCCCGATCGCGTGTACGACTCAGAGACTGCTCCCCCCGCCCTGGGAACGGCGGGAAAACACCGGCCCGGTTATCACCCCGTACGAGTGGTGACCTTTCCCGAACGCCTCCACGGGCGCTGCGGTACCACTACAAGCCTGTAGATGACATTAATGTTACGAGCCCGGCCAGCCCGTAACGCGGAGGCCTTGAGCGGCGGCTCGTGACTACATGCGCTCGGGGAGGGGAACGCCAAGCAGGCCCAGCCCGGCCGTCAGCACCCGCAGGGTGGCGGCGCACAGGAGCAGCCGGGAGCTCCGGGTGGCCTCGTCGTCAGCCTTGAGAACGGGGCACTGCTCGTAGAACGTGGTGAACAGGCTGGCCGTCTCGAAGACATAGCCGCACAGCCGGTGCGGCTCGGCGGTGTCGGCGACCTGCTCGATGACCGAGCCGAAGCCCAGCAGTTGCCGCGCGAGGTCCCGCTCCGCCTGCTCGGTGATGACGATCGATGCCCGGGGGCCGGCGCTGCTGAGGATCGCGGCCGGGTCCAGGTCCGCCCTGCGGAAGATGGACCGGAGCCGCGCGGTCGCGTACTGCAGGTACGGGCCGGTGTTGCCGCGCAGGGCGAGCATCCTATTCCAGTCGAAGATGTAGGCGCTGTCCCGCGCGGTCGACAGGTCGGCGTACTTGATCGCCCCGATGCCGACGTCCTGGGCGATCGCGTCCTTGGTGGCCGCGTCCATGCCCTCGATCTCATCCAGCACGGCGCGGGCCTGCTCGATCCCCTCGGTCAGGAGGTCACCGAGCTTGACGGTGTCACCCGACCGGGTCCGCAGCCGGCCGCCGTCGGCGCCTTGGACCATGCCGATCGGCGCGTGCTCGAACCGGTCGTCCTCCGGCAGCCACCCGGCCAGCCTCGCGACCGCGAAGACCATCCGGAAGTGCAGGGTCTGGTCCGAGCCGACGACGTAGATCGCCCGGTCGCAGTTGACCTTGTCCACCCGGTAGCGGACGGTCGCCAGGTCGGTCGTGGAGTAGTTGTAGCCGCCGTCCCGCTTGCGGATGATGACCGGCAGCGGGGCGCCGTCCCGGCCGGCGTATCCGGGCGGGAACACCACCAGCGCGCCCTCGCTCTCGACCGCCAGGCCCTTGGCCGTCAGGTCATCGACGACGCCGGGCAGCAGGTCGTTGTAGAACGACTCGCCCCGGATGTCGTCGTCGGTGAGCGTGACCCCGAGCAGCCCGTAGACGTCGTTGAGGTATTGCCGGGACAGCTCCATCATCTCGTCCCACAGCGCCTGCGTGGTCGCGTCGTCCCCGGACTGGAGCTTGACCACCCGCCGCTGGGCGCGCTCCTTGAAGCCGGCGTCGGAGTCGAACTTGACGCGGGCCGACTGGTAGAAGGCGTTGGGGTCGGTGCGCAGCAGTTGCGCCTCGGGCGCGTCCTCGCCGATCTCGAAGAGGTACTCGATCAGCATGCCGAACTGGGTGCCCCAGTCCCCGACGTGGTTGTCCCGGATCACGTTATGCCCGGCGAACTCCAGCACGCGGGCGATCGCGTCGCCCACGATCGTCGTGCGCAGGTGGCCGACGTGCATCTCCTTGGCGATGTTCGGCGAGGAGTACTCGACGATGACCGTCTGCGGGTGCTCGGTTACCGCAGCGCCGAGCCGCGGGTCGCGCCCGACCTGCGAGGCCTGCGCGGCGATCCACGCGTCCGTCAGCTTGAAGTTGACGAAGCCGGGCCCGCTGACCGTGGGCGGCTCGGCGATGTCGTCGATGTCCAGGTGCGCCACGATCTGCGCGGCGATGTCGCGCGCGGCCTTGCCGAGCCGCTTGGCCAGCGGCAGCGCCGCGTTGGACTGGAAGTCAGCGAACGACGACGGGCGGATCACGGGGTCCGCGTCGGCATAGCCGGCGCCAAACGCCGCGCCGAGGGCGGCCCGCACCCGCGAGCCAAGGACCACCTGAGGATCAGCCATGCCCGCAAGTCTATTGACTCGCCGGCCCGGCCTGCGATTCGTTAACCCGCGCCCGGCCTAGCGGTCGCGGCGCAAGAAGTGGCTGCCGCGCCGGTCTGGCTGGACGCCGAGGCGGATGCGGATGCTCTCGGTGATGTTGCCCCGGGTTAGGTTCGCGGCCAGGGCGCAGGCGGAGCTGACCGCCCGCGCGGTGGACGCGCCGTGCGCTATGACGACGGTGCCGCCCAGCCCGAGCAGTGCCGCACCGCCGTAGGACTCGGCGTCCAGCCGGTCGTGGAGCTCGCGCAGGCCCCGGCGCTGCAGCAAGGCGCCCATGCGGGCCGCGCGAGTCGAGGTCAGCGCCGAGCGCATCTCCGCCGCGGCGAACCGCATTGAGCCTTCCAGCGTCTTCAAGGCGACGTTGCCGGTGAATCCGTCGGTCACGATGACCTCGACCGACCCGGCCATCAGGTCACCGCCCTCGACATTGCCGGCGAAGGCCAGCGGCAGCGCCCCGCCCTCCGGCTCCGACGCCAGCAACTCGTGCGCCCGTCGGGTCAGCTGGTTTCCCTTGCCGCGCTCGGCCCCGATCGTGAGCAGCCCGACCCTCGGCGCGGCAGCCCCCAGGGCGACCTGCGTGTAGGCGACCCCGAGATGGCCGAACTGCACCAGCATCTCCGGCTTGGGGTCAGCCGTCGCTCCCGCGTCGATCAAGACGGTCGGCCGGGGATGGGTCGGGAGCACCACGGCCAGGCCGGGGCGGGGAACCCCGGGCAGCGACAGCAGCCGCTGCCGCGCGATCGCGACGATCGCCCCGGTCGAGCCGGCCGAGACGACCGCCTGCGCGTGCCCGCGCCGCACCAGCTGGCAGGCGACCGCGATGCTGGACCGCGGGCGCCGGAACGATGCCAGCGCCCCCTCATCCATCCCCACGACGTCCTCAGCGGGCACCACGCGCAGCTCCGATCCCGCGCCAAGCCGCGCGATGACCAGCCGCAGCTGGGCCGGCGGCCCGGTCAGCAAGACCGTCACGCCGTGCTCGCGCTGCGCGGCCAGGGCGCCGGCCACGATCTCGTCCGGGGCGTAGTCGCCGCCCATCGCGTCCACCGCGATCACCGGTTCTGCGTCACGGCGAAGTGCGCTGCCGTTGCTTCCCGGCAACGGGGAAATCGCGACCTCCATGGGGTGGGACCTCGCGGCATCGGCTGAGGTCCGCCGGTCGGCGGGTCCCACTGGCGGCGCGCTGTGCCCCACTGCCCCTTTTCCCACTACCCTATGCCCTGCCGGAACTGCTGCCCTGCCGGAACTGCTGCCCTGCTAGTACTGCCCTCCTAGCACCCGCCCGAGCGGGCGCGGCGTCGCGACTTCGCTGTCATTATCCAAGGTTAAGGTCCCACTATCCCGGTAATGGCAAGCATCATCGTCGCGGGCTTTGATCAAGGGAACCGCGACAGGGAGCCGGCCCGCAAGGGGAGCAGGCGTCACGTGAGCGGCACGAACGTCCCCCGGCGCCGCGCGCCGAGCGCGGCGATGTCCAAGATCCGCGCCGCGCTCCGGTCGCTGGTGAAGCTCGCCGCGAAGGTGGCCGCCACCTCGGCGTGCGCCGCCTGGCAGGCGAGCACCTCGGTCAGCCGGTTCCACCAGGCGCCGACCGGCGAGTCGGGCGGGATCAGCGCGCTTTCTCCGGGAGTGGCCTCCGGGACCCCGCCGACCGCGGTGGCCAGCACCGGGACGCCCAGGGCCTGGTACTCAAGCGCCGATATGCAGAATGTCTCAACGAACCCTTGGATGATCCGGGTTGGGAAGACGCCTACCGCGGAGGTGGCCCGCAGGCACTGGGCCTCCTGGTAGTCGATGCCGCACAAGACCTTGAGGTTCGGCAGGCGCGCGGTGCTCGTGGCCAGGCTTTCCCCGAGCGACCCCGCTCCGCCGATGACGAACTCGAGCTCGGGGGCCTCATGCAGCGCCAGCTCGGCCAGGCCGGTCACGGTCTCCAGGCCCTTCTCCGGCTCCAGGCGGCCGAAGGTGGAGACGACCACCGAGCCCGGGCGCAGGCCGGCGTTCGCGCGGAACGCGCCGATGGCCGCCGCCGAGGGCGCCTCGAACGCCGCCAGGGGCAGCCCCGGGTAGCGGATCTGCACCGAATCGGCCAGCAGGGCCCGCAGGGCCGGCCCCGCGACCTCCTCGACCGTCGCCAGGAACCGGCCGGCGACGTAGCTCGACACCGCGCACACGACGTCGGCCCGGAGCACGTCGCCGATCAAGACGCTAGCCAGGCCGTCATCGACGTGCTCGCACATGGAGTCGATAAGGTCGGTGCCTTCGATGCTGTGGATCACGACCGGGCGCTTGCCGACCAGCCCCATAGCGCTGGCGACCCGGTTGGCGATGGCCGCGTGCGGGTCTATGTAGTAAGTCAGTATTGCGTCCACGTTATTAGCGGCCGCGACGCGGTACAGCTCGGCGCTAATAGCCCGCGCGAGCTGCCCATCGGCATTGCGCGGGTTTGGCCGGACATTTGCCACGTGGTGCACCCGCACGCCGGGGCCGGCCTCGTCCGCGGGGTCATTGGGGAGGCCGCAGTACGTGACTTGATGCTGTTCCTGCCCGGTGAGCAGCGCGAGGGCGCGGTTGTTCCAGAGGGCCTGCTTGGCGTGCCCGGAGCGATAAGGCGGGTACTTGCTCAACGTCACGAAACGCTGCGGTGAATTCATTGGCGGCATTCCTGAAAATGATTGTTGGGCTGGCGGGTCACGCCAAGGGGTGGCTCAGCGTATCAGCGGCTGCGCCGTGCCGCTACATGGTCCCAGGTCATAAAGCATTAACGCCGAAGTTCATCGATAATTCATTTGAGGGACGCCGCGAAAGTGGCTTAAATTCCAGTTTCCGCCGAGTCCGGCTCGCCCGTCCCGTTCGTTGTCCGCGCCTGCCTGGCGGACGGATCCGGGGCCGAGGTGGCGGCGTCCGGGAACGGGGTGCGTTGCGGGGAAGGGCTGTGGTCTTCGTCGCTGGTTGGGCCAGAGATAGGCGGGGGGTGCCCGGGCGAAGTAATCTTGCGGCTATGGAGCTGAACGGTACTTCTGCCATCGTCACCGGCGCGGCGAGTGGCCTTGGGGAGGCGACGGCGCGGGCGCTGGCGCAGGCCGGGGCTCATGTCGTCGTGGCTGACGTGAACGATGAGGCAGGCAAGGAAGTCGCGGCGAGTATCGGCGGCCAGTTCGCGCACACCGACGTGACCGACCCGCAGCACGTCCAGGAGGCAGTGGACGCCGCCGTGGGCTCGGGCCGTCCGCTGCGGGTCGCGGTGAACTGCGCCGGAATCGGGTGGGCCTCCCGGACGGTGAACCGGGACGGGTCGCCCCACGACCTGGCCGCGTTCAGCCGGGTGATCGCGATCAACCTGACGGGGACGTTCAACGGGCTGCGGATCGCGGCCGCGGCGATGTCGAAGACCGAGCCGGTCGACTCCGACGGGCAGCGTGGCGTGATCATCAACACGTCATCGGTGGCGGGCATCGAGGGCCAGACCGGGCAGATCGCCTACTCAGCGTCCAAGGGCGGCATCATCGGGATGACCGTGCCCGCGGCGCGGGATCTATCGGTCATCGGTGTCCGAGTAAACACGATCTGCCCGGGCATTATTAACACGCCCATCTACAAGAGCATCGCCGGTGGTGACCCGGCCGCAGGGGAGGCGTTCCTGGCCAGGCTGGCCGAGCCGATCGTCTTCCCCAAGCGACTGGGGCGACCGGAGGAGTTCGGGCACCTTGTCCGCTCGCTTATCGAGAACGACTACATGAACGCGGAGGTCGTCCGTTTCGACGGCGGCATTCGCTTCCAGCCTAAGTGAGCTAGGCTGCCCAAGGGGTTTTATGTCGGGGATCGCAGGATGCCTCGCGCTGGCCGAGGGGACTAGGCCAGACGCGGACTGGGCGAGCCGCGCAGCGCGCCGCATGGCGCACCGGGGACCCGATGATGAGGGGCTGTACTCCGATGCGCTGGTGGCGCTGGCCGCGCGGCGACTCGCCGTTGTCGACCCAGGGCCGGGCGGCCACCAGCCGATGCGGTCAGCGGACGGCCGGTTCTGGATCGTGTTCAACGGGGAGATCTACAACTGCCCCGAACTGGCGGCCCGGCTGCGCGCGCGCGGCGTCGTGCCCCGCGGCGGGTCCGATACCGAGATCCTGCTGGAGACCTACGCCGCCGAGGGCAAGGACATGCTGCGGCACCTGCGCGGCATGTTCGCCTTCGCCATCTGGGACACCCGTAACCGCGAGCTGTTCTGCGCCCGCGACCCGTTCGGCATGAAGCCCTTGTACTACACGCACGCCGAGAACGGCGCGCAGTTCCGGTTCGCCTCCGAGCGCAAGGCGCTGGCCGGCCCCGGTGAGGTCTCGGTCATCGACCCGGACGCGCTGCGCAGGTACCTGTCGTTCCAGTACGTGCCGCCGCCGCTGACGATGGTCCCGCCGGCCCGGTCGCTGCTGCCGGGGCACTTCCTGGTCGCGCGGGCCGGCGGCCCGGTTGACGTCTTCCGGTACTGGCGGCCGATGCTGCGGCCGGAGAAGTCGCCGGCCTCGGACACGCCGGAGAAGATCCTCGCGGCCTTGCGCGACTCGGTCAGCGCTCACCTGCGCAGCGACGTGCCGCTCGGGGCGCTCCTATCCGGAGGGATCGACTCCGCCGCGCTGTGCGCCATCGCCGCCGAGAGCCGCCCCGGCCTGCCCACCTTCACCGCGGGGTTCGCGCAGCCGGGGTACAGCGAGATCGAGGAGGCCGCCGACACCGCGGCCGCCCTGGGGCTCCCCAACTTCCCGTACGTGATCACCGCCGCCGAGTTCGCCGCGCGGCTGCCGCAGATCATCTGGCATCTCGATGACCCGATCGCGGACGCGGCGGCCATCCCGCTGTGGTTCGTGGCGCGGGAGGCACGCCGGCGCGTGAAGGTCGTGCTGTCCGGCGAGGGCGCCGATGAGCTGTTCGGCGGGTACGGCGTGTACTACCAGCCATCGGTCGTGCGCGCGGCCACCAAGCTGCCCTCTGCCGGGCGATACTCGGTCGCCGCGCTGGCCGCGCGGGTCCCGCCCGGCACGCGGGGAAAGGGACTGCTCGAGCGGATGGCGACGCCGCTGCGCCACCGCTACATCGGGAACGCGAACGTCTTCGCCGGGGATGAGGTCGACGTGCTCACCCGGTACGGCGGCGCAACCGTCTACGACGTGACCGAGCCGTTGCACGACCAGGCCGTGGAGGCTGGCCTGGATGACGTGTCCACGATGCAGTTCATCGACATCAACACCTGGCTTCCGGGCGACATCCTGGTCAAGGCGGACCGCGTGTCGATGGCGCACGGGCTGGAACTGCGCAGCCCGTTCCTGGACCGGGGGGTGATGGCGGTCGCCGCCCGGCTGTCGCGGGCGGAGAAGACCGCGGCCGGGACGACGAAGTTCGCGCTGCGTGAGGCCATGGGCATGCTGCTTCCGCAGCAGGCCGCCGAGCGGCCCAAGCGCGGCTTCCCGGTGCCGATCGGGCACTGGTTCCGTGGCGAGCTGGCGAGCTTCGCCGAGCAGGTCATCCGCGAGGCCCGAACCGAGGACTGGCTGGACAAGCGGGCCGTGCTTGACGTGCTGCGCCGGTTCCGGGCCGGCGATCCCGAGGTCCCGTGGCGGCAGGTGTGGGTGCTGGTGGTGTTCTCGCTGTGGCACCAGATTTACGTGGAGCGGGTCTTCGACCCCGTCGCCCAGGGCTGGCAGCCCAGCCGTCCGGCGCTGTCGCCCGGTAGTGCCCAAGATCGCGGCCAGCCCGCCGGGGGGCACGGGGGGCCGTCCCCCCGGGAGGCAGAGCGCGCGCAGGTGCAGCCGTCCCCGGCGATAACCGCCCAGTATCCGAACGGGGTGCTTCCCCCGGCCCCGCCTGGTCCCCCGCAGCACCCGAACACGGGCCAGCCGTACCCCGCACAGCCCCAGCACCCGGGACCACAGCACCCGGGACCACAGCACCCGGGACCACAGCACCCGGGACCACAGCAGCCCCCCGCGTCACAGCCGGCCGATCGGACGCTGCCACCCCGCCCGTACCCGCCTGAGCAGGTATCGGCCGGACAGCAGGTCCCCGCCGGGCGTCATGCGGCCCCGGCGCCCCCCGCGGATGACGAGGACTCCGGCCCGTTGCCGGTGCCCCAGGCGCCCGCCCAGCCGCGGTTCGAGCCGCGCTAGCTCCGATCAGCGCGGCCGATGACCATCAGAGGCCGGACTCGATCCTGGTCGGGGGCAGGAAGCCGTCGGCGATGAGCTGCTCGCGGATCTTGCGGCGGCCACGGTGCAGCCGGGACATCACCGTGCCGACCGGGGTCCCCATGATCTCGGCGATCTCTCGGTACGGGTAGCCCTCGATGTCGGCGAGGTAGACCGCGGTGCGGAACTCGTGCGGCAGTTCCCGCAGGGCTCGCAGCAGGTCCGAGTCGGTCGTGCGATCCAGCGCCTCGGCCTCCGCCGATGGCACCGGCGGCGCCAGCCGGTCCGAGGACATCTGCCATTCCTGCAGGTCCCCGCCCAGCGCCTGCTGCGGCTCGCGGCGCCGCTTGCGGTAGACGTTGATGAACGTGGTCGTCAGGATGCGGTTCAGCCAGGCCCGCAGGTTAGTGCCCGGGCGGAACTGGTGGTAGGCCGCGTACGCCTTCGCTGACGTCTCCTGAACCAGGTCCTCGGCGTCGGTGGGGTTGCGCGTCATCCGGAGCGCAGCCGGGTAGAGCTGGCTGAGCTGCGGCACTACCTCGGCCTCGAACCGGGCGCGGCTCTCGGCCGTCTCCGGCCGGGCGGCGTACCGCTCGAAGGCGACGTTGTCCACGTCAGCGGTGCCCGGCTCAGCCGTCGCGGTGACCACAGCCGACTCGATGGCCTCGCCGGTCTCGACGGTCTCACTGCCTTCGCTGTACTGGTTCGCGCTCATGGGTGGCTCCGGTGGTAGTCATTCCTACTCATATAGACGCACGGAGGGCCGCCAACAGTCCACTTTGTGATCTAAATCACTCTCGCGATATATCTCGAGATGTGGACGCGCCTATACCTGTGATACGTAGGAGAACGGGTCAACGGATCGATACCGGGTCTCAGCGAGATCTCAGCTAGATCCAGCCGTGATACCACATGTGGGATAGCCACGATGAGTACGGAATGATCTGGCCCGCGAGGATCGGATAAAAGTACCAGAACAGAATCAGCACCGCAAGGACGTATGTCCCCGCGATGCAGGCGCCCAGGGCGCGACGGAGCAGGCTCGCCCGGGCCGGGCCGATGATCAGTCCCAGGCACAGCGTGATCGCCAGGACCAGGAACGGCAGGAACTCCAGCGAGTAGTAGTCGAACTTGGTCCGTGGCATGAACGGGAGCCACGTCAGCCACCCAGCCGCGATGCACAGCAGGACCGCCCCGGCCCGCCAGTCGCGGCGGGTCAGCCACCAGCCGAGGCAAAACAGCATCGCCGCGATGGACACCCACCAGATGGCCGGGTTCCCGATCGCCAGGACCTCCTGCGACCACTGCGCCCCCGAGTAGCCCTTCGGGCACGCCTGCGCGCCGGAGCCCGACGTGTAGCACTGGTAGTAGAAGGCGACCGGGCGGCTGAGCACGATCCAGCCCCACGGCTGGGACATGTAAGGGTGCGACGAGTGCAGCCCGACGCCGAATTTGACCATCTCGTGGTGGTACTGGAACAGCGAGTACAGCGCGGAGACGACCGGGATCTTCACTCCGTAGTTTTGCGCGTAGTCCCGGTAGTACCCGGTGTGGGTGACCAGCCAGCCCGACCACGTGGCGATATAGGTCAGCAACGGGATCAGGCCGAGGGTCAGCGGTAGCCACTTGCCGTCCCGGACCAGGGCGCCCCGCCAGTTACGGCGCAGCCCGACGGTCCGCCGGGCGCCCACGTCCCAGGCGATCGCCAGCCCGGCGAACGCGAATATGTACCAGACCGCGTCCTGCTTGCACGCGCAGGCCAGGCCGATCAGCAGCCCGGCGGCCACCCGCCACCGGCGGATGCCCAACGGCGGCCCCGCCTCGTCGCTGCGGCCGAGCACCACCGCCCTCGCTAGCCGGGCACGGGAGACGTCCCGGTCGACGAGCATGGCGCCGAAGGCGGCCAGCACGAAGAACATCAAGAAGATGTCGAGGATGCCGGTGCGGCTCAGCACGTACTCCAGGCCGTCCAGCGACAGCAGCAGCCCGGCGACGCAGCCCAGCAGCGTGGACCGGGTCAGGCGGCGGGCGATCCGGCACATGATGAAGACCGCCAGCGTCCCGAACAGCGCGGGGGCCACCCGCCAGCCGAGCGGGTTCAGCCCGTAGATCCACTCGCCGGCCGCGATCGCCAGCTTGCCCACCGGAGGCTGGACCACGTACTCCCCGCACCCAGTGCCGGTGCAGCCCTGAAAGATGTGCGTGCCCCCGGACAAGATGATGTCGTTCGCCTTGGGGACCAGGTTCCACTCGACGCCGTGCCGCAGGATCGACCAGGCATCCTTGGCGTAGTAAGTTTCATCGAAGATCAGGGCGTGCGGCACCGATAGCCTGTTGAACCGGAAGAACGCCGCGAAGGCGGTTACCAGCAGCGGGCCGAGCCAGCCCCAGATGCCGTCTTGCGGCATCGGGGAGGCCAGCCGGTCGTGAAGCGCGGCGATCCGACCGGACGGCAGGTCCGGGCCATCGAGGCGCTGCCCGGTCAGCCGCGGGTCGTCGAGGCGAGAGGCGTCGAGGTCGCCTGCGGCCTCGGCACCGGCGCCGGGTGCGCCAATGCCTGTGTCGTCGGGATCCATCGCCGGCTCGCCGGCCTTCGTCGCGGTCATCGAACGCCATGCTATGTGGAGGGAAGCCCGAGTGGGGAGCGGACACAGCGCGGAATGTGATCGGGGTGCTAACGGAATCGGCACGCTCACCCTGGCCGCGGTGCCAATTGGCCGGGTTGAGGACGCTTCCCCCCGGCTGGCCGCCGAACTGGCCAGGGCCGACATCGTGGCCGCCGAGGACACCCGCCGGGCCCGCCGCCTCGCCGATGACCTGAACGTGAGGATCGCCGGCCGCCTTGTTTCCTACTACGACGTGATCGAGACCAGCCGCGCCGCCGAGCTCGTCGCCGAGCTCCAGGCGGGCAAGGACGTCCTCGTCGTCACCGATGCCGGGATGCCCGGGGTCAGCGACCCGGGCTACCGGGTCACCGCGGCGGCGGTGGCCGCCGGGATCCGGGTCACCGCCATCCCCGGCCCGTCGGCGCTGACCACCGCGCTGGCCGTCTCCGGGCTGCCCAGCGACCGGTTCTGCTTCGAGGGCTTCCCGCCGCGCAAGCCCGGCGAGCGGCGGGCCCGGTTCGCCGAGCTGGCCACGGACCCGCGCACGCAGGTCTTCTTCGAATCGCCCCGGCGGCTGCACGTCACGCTCGGCGAGCTGGTGGCCTCGCATGGCCCGGACCGGGCAGCCGTCGTGTGCCGGGAGCTAACCAAGGTCCACGAGGAGATCCGGCGCGGCCCGCTCGCCGGCCTCGCGGCCTGGGCCGACCCCGCCAGCCCCGCGCACCCGGCCGGGTCAGGTGGCGTCCGCGGTGAGATCACCGTGGTGGTGGCCGGCATTGGCCTTGCCGCCGCTAAGGCCGCTGCCCGGGACGCGGCGCGGGAGGCTCGGCGGGCCGCCCGCTTCGCCGCGCGCACGGCCCGGCGGGACAGCACCCGGGGAGACAGCACCCGGGGAGACAGTGCCCGGGGAGACTCGGCCGGAAGCGTCGGCGACTGATTCGGTGCCAGCCGCTTCGGCCCGGTCAGCGGCCGCGTCGACCGCGACCCCGCCGGCGGGTCCCTCGTCGTCGCCCGGTACCTGGGCGCCCGGCACCTGGACGCGCTGGCCCCGGCCCAGCGCGATCGCCAGCGCCAGGCAGGCGAACGGCACCGCCGTCGTCACGTACCGGTAGTCGAACTCGGCGGTCGCGGCCGGGATGACGATCAGCGCCAGCGAGGTGGCCCACGGCAAGAGCGCGTCCCGGCCGCCGCGCCGCCACCGCCACCCGAGCGCGGCCAGCCCGGCCACCAGGATCAGCCCGTACACCGTCCCGGGCAGCCAGACGTAGCGCTGGTAGGCCCGCATCACCTTGGCGAACGGATCTACGACCCGCGTCAGCGGGTCACCCCGGACGTAAGCGGCGGCGGCGCTGCGGTACCCGTGAGTCCGGGAGTCCGGGACGTCCAGCGAGTGATAGCCGAACAGGTACTCGTCATAGGTGGCGGCGTTGGGGACCACCGACCGGGGCCATGCGAACGCCCGCCACGTGTCGT
>JAICUO010000246.1 GCA_025935815.1 Streptosporangiaceae bacterium | reverse complement strand
CCAGGTCGGCGCCATGCTGCGCGATCCGGGTAACGCGAGCGTTGGCGGCGTCCCTGCGCTCGCGCTCGCCGCTGCGCGCCTGGCCGCCCATTAGCGGCCGGGGCGGGTCAACGAGGTGCTTGACGGCCTTTTGCGCGGCGAGAGCACGCCCGTGCGCGCGAGGCTGGTAGCCGTCCCGCCGCCAGGTGACGACTTCGTCGGCGATCGCGTCGACGATGGCGTGGGTCAGCTGACGGTCTGAGATGTCGATACTCAGCACGCGGCCGCTCCAGCGCGAGCCGCGGGCCTGGGTCAGCACCCACAGGGCGGCCTGGTAGCGGGGGCGGAAGGGAACCAGCCCGACTGGCAGCCGGATGATGGCCTCGACCATGTCGTCCTTGAGCAGCTTCGCCCGTTCTGTCGCCGGGGCGGCCGACAGGTCGTCGGTGAGGATGTCAGCAGGGCCGAGAACGACGGCGAACCTGCCTTGCGCAAGGCGCAGGGCCATGTCGTCAATGGCGGCCAGGGTGGCGATGGCGTCCCGCTCTTCGGCTGGCTGATAGGGCAGCTGCGTCACGATGACGTCCGGGCTGGCCGTCCCGTCGGGCAGGCCCGCGCCGATGCGGATGTCCCGGTTCCCGGGCTGGACGCCGCGGACGGCCAGCCGCCGCATGGTCAGCCGGGCGAGTCCCCGGTCTTGCTCCGCGCCGGCGAACGTCGGCTCGGCGTCTTCCCCGACGACGTGGGCGGTCGCCACGAGCAGGTCCCCGGCACCCGCGGCGGGGTCGGTCACGACAATGGAGCTGGCGCGACGGGCGAGCTCACGCGCACCGGACAACTCGGCGATGAGCCTTGCGAGCAGCGGGGAGGTGGCGGTGGTCGCGCCGGCCCGTGAGGCGGCAGTCTGACCGAACCGGTTGCGCTCGGCAATGATCCGCTCGAACGCGTCCCGGCAGTTGTACGCGGCCTCCACGAGGTCGTCTACGGCGCTGACCAGCCAGCCCACGTAGTGCGGGATGGCGCGGATCTCCGACAGCAGCAGCTCGTCATCCGGGTCCAGGCCGGCCGCCAGGTCACGGACCTCGCGCAGGACGTCGTCGGCTCCCTCGTCGAGCCGGCCGGCCTCGTCGTGCAGGTAGCGCAGGCAGATCAGCGCGGTGACCGCCGCCATGAAGTCGCCGCCGTCATACTGGGTGGCGAGCCCGGCGAGCGTGTAGAGCGCGATCTCCTGCTCCAGCTCGTCCTTGCCCCGGTTGCCGTGGCTGGTGCGGATCAGCCAGTCGGCCACCTCTCGCGGATCGTAAAGGTTGCCCTCGACCGGGTCAGGGAAGTCCAGGTTCCGCCGGATCCAGTTAGTCACCACGGGACGCCGCACGCCTGCCGCCTCGGCGACTTCGGCCTTGGACATGCGGACGACGGGCATCGTGACGAGCGGCGTGATCATCGGGCCTCCATTCCGTCGTCCGGGTGACCCGAGGCTAGCAATTTCCGCATGAAGTACATATTAACGTTGCTGGTAACCCTGGTTATCAGTAACTCGTTGCCAGTACATCCGCACTAGCTTCTACCTTGGTCGCGTGAGCCGACCGAAGACGCGTCGCATGACGCTGTATCGACTGCCCGGCGTGACTTCCACGCACGATGGCATGTTCGATGGTTTTACCGCCTACGTCAGTGCCCGTGAGCTTGACGAGATTGATGCTGAGCTCACCCTGATTGACGTCGCGGGCAACCCCGCCCTGTTGATCACGGTGCAGGGCGAGGAGTCCGTGGCCAACTGGTGCGAGGACGCCTCCGTGACGACCGGACTAGACATGCCCTACACCGACTGCTCCTGCGGAGCGGTGCTGCTGCTCGCCATTGACGGGGTCGTGTACGCGCTGAGCTATGGCGCCGGCTACCGTCTCATCCCCGACGACCTCAAGGACCAGCGATTCGGGCTGCGCTTCCTGATCCGGCGACTGGACCCGTCCCAGGTCCAGGATCTGGTGCGACGGCGACCAGATGCCCGGGGGCGCACCGACTCCACGGTCGTCCCGGGCGGGGCCCCGGCCTGGACGCTGGGGATCGCGGAGAACGTAGAGATCATCAGGCGTGCCGGGGGACGGGCCAACGGCCTGGAGGTCACCTTCTCTTCTCGCGATAACCGTCCGGTCATCATGCAAGGGTCGGTCGGCCTCAGGATGCCGTTCGGGGTCGCGCCGGACGAGGTGGTCTCGGACATCCGCGAGGTGGAGCGCGTTTGCCGGGAAGAGGAGCCGCACCCGGCGCTGGCTTTCATCGACTACATCCAGCCGGTCGCCGACACCGCGACGAGGGCCGAGCTCGACCGGGACCTTGATGACCTTCTCGGGAGTGACGATGCAGACGATCGCGTGATCCCCGTAGTGCCGCTCCTCGCGCTCGACGACTTCCCTGAGGCGCGGAGCTTCACCGTCAAGATCGGCGGCGCGCGACCGCCCGCCTACCCGACGCTGGAAGCAGAGCACCTCCTGCGCCCCGCGCGGCGGCAGCGTCCCGGTGACCGGGTGACCAAGCTGCGAACCGGGCGCGTCTTCATGAATTCCGATGGTGACGGTCGCGACGTGCTCATGAGCGCAACAGCCGACAAGTGGCTTGAGGCCAGCGTGTCCCTGGGAGTCCGGCGGTTCTTCCTCATGGACGGCGACTGGTACGAGATCGGCGCCCAGTATGTCCGTGCCTCACGCGATCAGATCAGCGGCCTCTTCAAGGCGGTGCCATCCCTTGACCTTCCGCCGTGGTACCTGACCAAAGGTCATGACGAAGGGGACTACAACGAATACGTGCCCTATGTCCGGGACGGCTACCTGTGCCTGGACCGGGACCAGGGCGTGCGCAACCCGCTGGAGCCCCGCCACAACAGCCTGGAGGTCTGCGACCTGCTCGGCCCTAACAACGAGCTGATCCACGTCAAGCGGGCCAAGGGGTCTGCCCCGCTGAGCCACCTGTTCTCCCAGGGCCTCGTCTCCGCGCAGAGCCTCATCTCCGGCCCAAGCGACGTCCGGGAGCAGTTCTTGAAGACGGTTGCCAACCGGCCGAATGGCCGCAGTCTGCCGTACGACTTCCAGCCCAAGAAGGTGGTGTACGCCATCCTCCTGAAGGACGGACAGCAGCTCACGCCGGACACGCTGTTCCCGTTCTCGCAGGTAACCCTCGCGCACGCAGTCCGGGCCCTGCACGCCTACCAGGTCGAAGTCGAAGTGATCGGCATCCCGGCCGCTTAACCGGGATCCGTCGCTGCGCGCTGAGCAACCCTCAGATGTCGTACCGGGCGGGGCGGGATTTGTAGGTCCGGCTGCTGGGCGTGGTCCAGGGGAGACACCGGTCGGGGTTGTTCCAGCTTCAACTCGTCCGCGCGGCGGCTACGGGGCCGGGCCGCGCCTTCGAGGCGGCGACGGCCGGAGCGGCGGGCGCGGGGTCGGCTGGCCTGGGCGGGGCTGTCCCGGACTCGGCCTGCGGCCAGGTCCGCTCGGCTGTGGGAAGGACAGTCCGGCGAGGTGCGCGGCTGTCTGCGGCTGGGGAGTCGGGGGCCGTGCCGGGGCCAGCCGGGCGGCAGCATGCAGATGCCCGGCGCTGGCGCGAGCGGCGGCGGCCTGGGCGGCCTGCTGCTGCGCATCCCGGAGTTGCGCGACTGCCTCGGCGAGCGCGGCAAGCCGGGTGATCAGCACGATCGGCGTGAGGGCCGGGTCGCGGGTCAGGTACCTCAGCGCGCCGAGCAGCCGGGCCGCCTGCCGCAGCTGGTTCCCAGCCGGGGTCAGCGTGGGGATGCGCCCGTAGGGGGCACGGGCGGCCCGGTCGTAGAAGTCGGCGGCCTGCCGCAGCACGCGGCTGCCCAGCAAGGCAGCGGCGGCATGCAGCACGTCGGACGCGGCCCAGGCCGCGTCGGCGGCAGCGGCCTGGTCGGTCCCGGCCAGCGCGCGGATCTGCCCCGTGGCCTCGGCCGCGACTCGGGCCGCCTGGTCCCAGGCGGCATCCCGTTCCGCGGCCGTCAGCCGACGGGCCGGGGCATGATCAGTCCCGGGCCACCGCTGGCTCAGCTTGGGCCAGGACAGGTCCGGGGCGAGCTTGGCGCCGCCGTACCAGACCGGGCTGCCATCGCGGCTGGTGTCGCCGGGCAGCGCGACCGCGTACCCGGTGACCTGCCCTGGTTCCCGGCCGCTGTACCGGGGCCGGGTAAGGACCCCGGCCGCTTCCAGGCGGGTGAAGAACTCGGTGCTGCTGGCTGAGGTCGCGGCGGCGGTGGTGACGTGGCGGCGCAGGGTGACGCGGGGTGGCTCGTCCAGGCGACGGCGTGCGGCCTTCTCGGTCTCGGCGCGTGTGGGGCGGCGGGCCGCGGTGCGGTCGGCCGGGGCGGTGGAGCGCAGCCCGTAGCGGCGCTCGGCGGCCAGGCACGCTTCCCGGACCCGGTACCGGTCGTTGCTGGTGCTCGGCCGCCGACCGTCCTGGCGAGCGAGCATGGCCACGATGTGGATGTGGTCATCGCCGTGGCGGACGGCGATCCACCGCACCGCGTCATCGTCCTGGCCGTGCGGGGCCAAGCCGGTGCGGTGCATCACATCACGGGCGATCTGCGCCCATTCGTCGTCGGAGAGGATCTTGTCCTCGGGGGCGGCGCGGACCGCGCAGTGCCAAACCGGGCGGGCCAGGCTGAAGTTGCCCATCGCCTCGTGTGGCTGGCGTAGCAGGCCGTTCAGCAGCCGGAAGTCCCGGCTGCCGTCCGGCCGCAGCGGCGGCTCCAGCTCGGCGGGGTGCCGCCATCCGGCGACGATGTGCGGGTCGGTGTGCTCCTCGTGCCGTCCGGGACCGTATAGGTACCAGATCAGCGGCTCGACCCGCTTGCCGCGAGGGGCGCTGATCTTCCCGATCACCGACCAGCCCCCTGAACGATCGGGAACATCGCCGACGTGGCCCGGATGGTCCGCCTCCGGTCCGGGGTGGCCCATCCGATGGGGACCGGCTTCGGTGGGCCAGGTGTCGCCGGGCCGGGCTGGCTGGGTGTCACCGGATCGTCTTGCGGACCTGCTCGGCGGCGGAATCCAGCCGCTGGACGCGGCGCAGGCACTCGCGGGCGTACGGGAGCAGGTCCCCGGACCGCTGACCGGTCGCGTTCAGCCGCGTTACCGCCTGGTTCAGGTTGACCCCGATCCGGCGGGCCAGCCCGGAGGCGCGGACCAGCTCCCGCAGCGCCTCCCGCTGCGGCGTCAGCGGCCCGTCCGGGTCGCTTCCGGCGGCGGCCAGCACGACCTGGGCGGCGTACGCGCCTCGGGCCAGCCCCGCCCGCGTGGCGGCCTCCTCGACCGCCGCCAGCTCGTGTTCGGTCAGCGAGAAGTGCACCCGGTACCGCCGCCCTGGCTGCTGGCGCGGACGGCGCGACCCCTGTTTCCCGCGGCGGCCTTCGTCGCTGCTGCCTGTCTCCGCCATTCAGCCACTCCCGGTGCTGCTCATTCCATTTCAGGCATCCCGAAGGTTTCCCGCCGCGCGCTCTTCGCGGCGTATTCCCCGGGGCCTGCCCTGGGTGCCAGTTTACGCATGGCCCGCGCCCGGGCAATACGTAAGGGCGGTTTAGCCATAACTTGCTCCCCGGTGGCCGGGCATCGCGTCAGGTGAAAGCTGGAACTGCACGGGGCCGGCTACGGCAGAAAGGCGGCCTTATCCCGCGCGGCCGTCGCCGGGCAAACGTACGGGAAGGGCCGCCGGTTCACGGAAACCCCTTGTGAACAGGCGATCCGGTCAGGTAGCCGGGCAGGGCCGCCGCCTGGCGCGGCTCGCGTGATGACTGGCGGTGAGTCATTCGGGACACTCAAGATAAACGCGGCTGAGCGTCCTGGCTGGTTTAAGACCGGCTTAGTGATTTTAAGACCGGCTTAGTGATGGCGGGTGGTGACCGGATGTGCAGAGTAGTGAACAGATTGCCCCCTGAGTTAACCGATTATCTGCCAGGCGGAAAATCGCGGCTAATCTTCGAACCACGCCGGGGGTGCCGCGCGTATTCCGGGAAGAAAGCAGGCACAGCGCAATCAGGGGAGCCGCCATGACCCACCCGCCCGAAGGCGGCCGGCGTACCGCCAGGCCGCCGCACTGCACCCAGCCGCCCCCGGCCCCGCGCACCCGGAGGGCGCACGGCGAGCCGTACCCCGCCCGTGACGAGGACGCCTGCGAGCTAACCGAGGAAGACCGCGAGTGGGCCAGGCGGACCGTCGCCGCCCTGCCCCCGTTGACCAGCCGCCAGCGCGACATCCTCGCCCTGCTGCTGCGCAGGCACCGCTAAGCGTCGTCCCGCAAGGAACGAGCCGCCCCGCCCCGGATCGATCCGGGGCCGGGGCGGACTGTTTTCCCCGGCGGACCGGGCCGCTCCGCCCGTTCCGCCCCGAGCGGCGGCTAGCGGGCGGGCTGAGGGTGGTTGCTGTCGATCCACTGGATCAGGGCCAGGGGCGATCCGCTGAAGTGGTCGCGGATGCGGGCCTGGATGGCGCGGAACTCATGCCCCGGGGCGAAGTCGCGGTCGGAGGCCTCGCCACAGCCGCAGGCGCACGGGCGGATGCGGAACGCGTCCTCTTCGGGCAGGCTGCCGTAGGTCACCCTGTTCTGCGACTGGTTGGGCAGCGGGTCCGGCCGTCCGATGTAGGCGTCGTAGACCGGGTGCCCGGCCGACACCAGGTCTCCCTCCAGGGCGTGCCTGTCATCGTGCTTGGTCACTCCCTTGACCTGCGCGACGGCGACCACCTTGCCGTGGCCCACGATCAGGGCGAACCTTTCCGAGCTGGCCCGGGTCCGGTTCATCTTCCACACGCCGCGCCCCGCCCGCCACGCCTCTTCCTCGGTCATCCGCGGGAAGCAGCCGATATAGTCCCGCCCGAGCGGGTCGCCGGCAACGCTCTGGTAGTCGCCGAGCGCGATGCGGACCGCCATGCTGACCTCCTGAGGGGCGGCACTTCTTACCCCCTTAACTGTGGCATAGGCCCCCGGAAAGCTCAATGGCCGATTATCTGGGGTGGGGCCGCGTCGGCTAGCAGCTAGCGCGGCGTTGCCGGGTACCGCAGCCGCGCGCCCGCGCGAGGCGCAGCACGCCGCCGCGCGCTGACGGACGCCGGGCTAGGAGCCGTACGGCCTGTACGGCACCATTACCGCAGGCTGCGCGGGCGGGCCGGGGGTAGAACGGCAGAGCCGCCGGAGACCGCAAACTGCTGCTCCTGATCTTTCGCGGGGCCGGGCTGCGGCAACTGTACGCTGAGGGGCCAGCCAGACCGCCGGTACTATCTCGGGAGCAATGATGACGCCGCCGATTCCCCTGCCAGCAGACGTGCGGGCCTGGCTCCGGGACGCCTTCGGGGCCTGCAACGAGCAGGTATCGGCCGTGGTCTCACGCGTTCCGACCAGTCACGAGACCGCGCTTGACATGTCCTTCATCGACCACTTCGCTGGCATAGCCGCGCCGGTCCAGTTCCCTTCAGGCTGGGTCGTGCAGATCAGCACGCACTACCTGGGCGGCGGCCGGCACGTCAGCGACTGGCCAGAGCTGCCCCGGCGGTGGGAGATCGCCGACATCGGGATCCTGGTCCTGTTCCGCCAGCACGGAAAGGTGATCCGGTCGAAGGTGGCGCTGCTGCAATCCAAACGGCTCTACCCGGACGAACTGGCATGGGACGAGGACAGCCCGCTTGATTACATGACCGGCTTCGGCCGCCTCATGCGCCACGACGAGGACTGGGCAGACGTGATAGCCCCGCGGCCCTTCAGCTTCACGCCGCGCTCACGGTACAAGGCGCTCGTCACCGGGGTGAACCAGTACAAGGCGATCGCCCAGTACGAGACCAGGAACCAAATCCCCGTTTACTACCTGCTCTACCACCCCTGGCAGATCCCGCACACCGTAACGTTTCCCCTTACCGCAGGCTACGGGGTAACAGGTACATGCGATGTCGGCTGCCGCGTGGTGCCAGCCCGGCAGCTTCGCACCGCGCTTGAGGGGCAGCCGGAAGGCCACAGCCCTGCCTACGGCGACCTCCAGCGCCGCCTTGCCGCGCCCTTCACCCTCGACCGGCACCAGGCCGGCTGGCGCCTGGAGCACTTCGTGGTCGACCTGCTGCTGAACTGCGAAACCGGCTACATCGCCAGCAGCCCCGACGACCGCGGCCTCAACTACATCTTCTACCGCAGGACCGGGCCGATATCCGCAGCGGTAGCACTGACGATAGACGCGCCCTGATGCTAAGGGGCGATGCGGCGGGCATCCGGGCACTTGCCCGCAGGGATTTGAGGCGCAGGCATGGCCGCCATCCGCCACTGAGCCTTTGGAGGCGGTACACAGCCGTCGTTGCCCACGCCGCCGGGAAACCAGCCAGGGAAGCCGGCAGTAAGAGCCCGGCTCCCGGCCGTCCAGGGCCGCGATGGCGGGGTGCTACTCTTCGGGGCGGCTGTGCTGTCCATCCATGCGCTCACGTCACGCTCGTGGAAGGCGCACGTGCTTTCCGATCTTGACGCACCTGAGTCCCCATTTGTGGCGATAAGCGAGAACAGTCCTCGCACTGATGTCTCCGCCGAGGATCTCGGCGACCTGGCCAGCTGAGAGCCCACCGAAGCGGGCCATATGACTGCCGATTCCAGTGCCCTGACACCGAGCTGTCACGGAACTCCGCTCCGGTCATCGATCAATATCGCCCGCGCCAGACGCCGGCCAACCGCCACCGTCAACTGCTCCGTAACGGCCAAGAGCTTACGGCCGGCACGCATCAGTGACGGCCCCCGAACTGCTCGCTTGCCGTCGTTCATACCGCCGGGCTCGGCCTCGCGCGTTCCGGGCGGGACCAGCGCTAAGGGGCGGCACCGCCATCCGGCAATGGCAGGCAGATCTCACCTCGTCGGTATATACGCGAAAGCGCTCCGTTGGTGACAATTAGCGACAGGAGTGTCGTTCCCGAGGATGGGTGGTGCGCCGCGAGTGGCTGGCATCCGCAAGCACATCTCCGCCGCAACCGAGGCCGCGCTGTGGGCGCTGAGCAACGGGCGCTGCTACGCGCCCGGGTGCCCGTCTCCCGTGGTCTGGGAGGTCCGGCCGGGTGTCTACCGCAAGAACGCGCAGATCGCCCACATCCGGGGCGTCCGCGCCCCGCGCTATGACAAGTCCCTGACTCCCGAGGAGTGCGCCGAGTTCAGGAACCTGCTGATTCTATGCCTTCCGCATCACGGCGAGGTGGACGACAAGAAGACCGGCGAGAAGTTGTACCCGGTGGGGCTGCTGACCAAGTGGAAGACGAGTCACGAGGGCAGCAGCGGCCCGGCCCTGGCCGCGCTCGGCTCCATCGATGAGGACAGCCTCACCGACCTGCTGGTCAGCGTGTTCACCCCGCCGGCTGAGCGGCTCCAGCAGATAGCCGACCAGTTAGAGCAGACCGGCACCCTCAACGCCGAGACCGTCGTCCAGCTCCGCCAGGTCGTTGATGTCATGACCAGCGCCCCGGCAGGCCCCAGCACCCGGACTGCGGAACTGCTGAGGCACGCCGCCGACGTCTTCGGCACGCAAGCATTCCGGAAGGCCGCCTCCCAGCTCGCGGCGGCTGCTGACATGCTGTCCTCCTCCGACAAGGCACTGGCAGCGAAGGTCACCCAGTTGCAGCAGGCAGCCGACCTGATGTCGGCCGCCGCAAACCGCCTGAGACGATACGGGCCGCAGTAGCGCCCGGGGGGCACTGCCCGCCCCGAGACGCCAGCCGGTGGGAATGGCGGGGCTAGCCCGCCGGGGGAATCTCTGCGTCCGGGTCCGGCTCGCCCTGGCTGGCCGGGCTCGGGGTCACCAGCCCCGCGTGGACTTCCTCGGTCGCCTGGTTCATCGCCTGGTACAGGCGCGCTTGCTTGTCCTCCGCGCTCTCCCCCGGGACCTCTGGCCCGGCGTACCGCAGGTACCGGTCCTCGATTTCCGCTTCTGCCTGCTCTCCTAGGTCCGTGAAGAACCTGGCCGGGTCCTCCAGCTGGCCGTAGCTGGCCGGCAGGTGCCGGCGCCAGTGCCGCAGGGCCTTGGCCCCGTAGTGGTTCACCTGCCGCCTTCCCTTCCCCGCTGGGCCGGCGGCGTGCAGGCCAGCGGGTCGTCGTCGGTGTCGTGCGGTGCGGGCAGGGTCTGTGCCAGCACGTCTTGCTCGGCGGCGTGGCGGAGCGTGGTCGGCAGGGCGTACCGGGCCTGGAAGCCGACCGGCTGCGCCGATTCCTCCTGGTCGGCCAGCTCCTGGGTCCGCCGGGCGACCGCCTCTTCGATGTCCACGCCCAGGCGGGCGGAGAACGCGGCCCGCTCGTGCTCGGGCATCCGCTGGTAGTCCTGTGGCAGGTACGCCCGCCAGTATGCCTGAGCGCGTGCGCCGTACTGGTCCACCTGCGTAGCTCCTTCCCGGCGGCGGTTCACTGCCCCGCCTGGCGGGGCTGGGCGGCCTGGGCGCGCGTGCCGCGCCGTGCCGTCCTGGCGGAAGGCTCGGCGGACTCGGGGTCGGGGCTGCCGACGCGGAGCCGGTCGAGTTCGGCCCGGTAGGCGTCGGCCTGCTGCTCGGCGCGCTCGGCGTCGGCGCGCAGGTCGGCGCGCAGTTCCTCGCGCTCACGGGCGGCCTCTGCGCGGGCCTGGCCCAGCATCCGCTCGGCGTCGGCCCGCACCCGCTCGGTCTCGGCCTGCGCGGCTTGCGCGGCGGCCTGGGCGCGGGCAGTCTCCTGCCGGGCCTGCCCGGCGGCGTTCCCGGCATCGGCCGTTGCCCGGCGGGCCTGGTCACGGTCGGCCTCGGCGGCGCGGACGCGGGCGCCGGCGTCGGCGCGGGCCTGGGCGATG
>JAICUO010000847.1 GCA_025935815.1 Streptosporangiaceae bacterium | reverse complement strand
GGCACCTTCTGCCAGGCCGGCTCCCCCTTGTGCTGCCCGAACGCGATCCGCCGGCCCGGGTCGCGCTCGGCCAGGAAGATCCCCCACCGGTACTCGCTCATCGGCACGTGGCCGAACTGCGCCCACCCTTCGCCGCGCACGTCGATCGCGGTGCGCAGGTACACGTCCTGAGTCGGCAGCGTCGGGCCCATGTCCCGCCACCACGACAGGAAGTCCGGCTGCCAGGATTCCAGGGCCCGCTGCAGCCGCCGGTCCTCGTGCAGGCTGACGTTGTTGGGGATCTTCTCGGCGTAGTCGGGCGTGGTCATGCTCAGACCCTCTTCCGGTCGAAGGTGGCGCGCTTGCCGGTCCCGTAGGCCCGCAGTGCCCCGTCGGGCCCGGAGGCGTTGGGCCGGTAGAAGATCCAGTTCTGCCAGGCCGACAGCCGCGCGAAGATCTTGGTCTCGATGGTCTCCGGCCCGGCGAACCGGTAGTTCGCCTCCAGGCCGGTCAGCGCGTCCGGGGAGAACGAGGCCCGCTCCTCGATCGCGATCCGCACCTCGTCCTCCCAGTCGATGTCGTCGGGAGCGAAGGTGACCAGGCCGAGCTCCTCGGCGCCGGCGGCCTCCAGCGGCTCCCCGCGCCGCTTCATCACGGCGGCCAGCCCGTCCGGGTCGCCGTGGAAGCGGGCCTGCAACCGGGTCAGCCCATTGCCCATCAGCAACGAGGCAGTACGCGCCTCGGTGGTGTTGATCGCGCCGACGGTGATCGTGGCGGGCCCGGCGTCCCCGTCGGCGTCTTCAAACAGGCCGTCGAGCATGTATGAGCGGTCCGCGGCGAGCGCCAGTTCCAGCAGCGACCCGGCGAAGCAGGACCCCGGCTCGATCAGCGCGATCAGCGACCGCGACGTCACGTCCAGCCGCTTGAGCGTCCGCTTCAGGTACAAGACGATCTCTCGCGCCAGCCAGTCGGCGGAATTGCCCAGTAGCAGGCGGTCGTGGGCCAGCACCCGGTCCGGCGACCCGAGGGTGCGCAAGACCCAGGTGCCGATCTCGGTCTCGTTGGTGCGCAAGTCCAAGATCAGGTCGTCGAGCTCGCGAGTCATCGCGAGGGTCCAGAAGCCGGCCCCCTGGGCGTGCACGTCCGCGATGGACGCGGGCGCGTCGCCCGCCGGGCCGTGCACGGTGATCTCGGCGACCCCCCGCCCCGCGTCCAGCCGCGCCGATACGTGCCGGTAGGAGATCGCATCGCCGGTTCGCGTCTTGTCCAGCGGGGCGAGCAGTATCCCGGCCTCGTCACCGGACGGCTCGACCGGGGACCGGCCTCCATCGGCGGTACCGCGGGCGATCGCCTGGGCGCGCTCGGATACCTGGTCCTGCCACCGCGCGCGCGGCACCACCTCATCGACCAGCCGCCAGGTGACTGCCTTCTTGCCGCCGATGCCCTCCGCCTTGGTGGCGAAGTAGTCGGCGATGTCCCGGCGGACGTGCCGCTTGTCCACCACCCGGGTCAGACCGCCGGTCCCGGGCAGCACCCCGAGCAGCGGCAGTTCCGGAAGCGAGACCACCGAGGAGCGGTCGTCGATGAGCATGATGTGCTGGCAGGCCAGGGCGAGCTCGTAGCCGCCCCCGGACGCGGTCCCGTTCAGCGCGGCGATGTAGACCTGGCCGGAGTTCTCGCTCGCGTCCTCGATGCCGTTGCGGGTCTCGTTGGTGAACTTGCAGAAGTTCACCTTCCACGAGTGCGACGACGCCGCCAGCATCCGGATGTTCGCCCCGGCGCAGAAGACCTTCTCCTTGCCGCTGGTCACCACCACGGCCCTCACTTCCGGGTGCTCGAAGCGAAGGCGCTGCACGGCGTCGTAGAGCTCGATGTCCACGCCCAGGTCGTAGGAGTTGAGCTTCAGCTCATACCCCTCCGCCAGGCCGCCTTGCTCGGCGACGTCCATGACCAGCGTGGCGACCTGGCCGTCGGTGGCCAGCCGCCAGTGCCGGTATGACTCGGGGCAGGTCCTGAACTCCACGCGAGACGCCCCCGCCCCCGCTGCCGGACGTCCCCCGGTGGCTGTGCTCGTCATCTCTCGCGTCCTTACCTCACTCGCCGGCCGCGCACGCCGATCCACGCCGATCCTGCTACATCTAAGTCAACGTCCACGAATTCTTTGTAGCATTTCCAGGGTAGCCACGGCAACCTCTCCCGCCCGATTCCCCCGTAGCCACCACCCCGCGCCCCCGCGAATAACGCCTCGTTCAGCCGCTTCCACTCGCGCCGCGCGTCGTCCAGCCACTGCTGGTGGCGCTCGGTGAACAGCCGCGCGGCCCGGGCGCCGCTCCACCTCGCCGGCAGCAGCTCGCCGGGCAGCGCCGGGTCGATCGACGGGAACCGCCGCCAGGCGTGCACCAGCTCGATCTGGCGGGCGAGCACGTCCGCGGGGGGCTGGCCGCCGAAGCCGGCCAGGAACGTCTCGTACTCGGCCTCCACCTCGGGCAGGTTCCACGCGGTGGCCACCATGGCGCTGGCGTCGCCCAGCCCCGTCCGGCGGGCCACGAACACGTGCGCGTCGTCGCCGACGCCGGCCTCGCGCAGCACCCGCTCGGCTTCCGCGGCCCGCTCCGGATGCGGGCTAATCCACAAGCCGCTGGCCAGCGCGCCGAACCCGGCCCAGGTGAGCCGGGTGCGGACCACGTGCCGCGCGCGCCGGTCGGTGTCGGGGACGCGAGCCGACACGATGACCCACCGCTGGTCCCAGGGCCGCTGCCGACCGAAGGAGTAGATGCGCTCGGCGCCGTCGGTCAGCAGCGTGCGCGCCGCCGGCGTCAGGGCCCAGCGGACCCGGCGGCCATCCTTGCGCGGCTGGAGCCAGCCGGCGTTGCTGGTGCGCATCAGCGCCTGCCGGGTAGCCTTCTCGGCGATGCCCAGCCGCG
>JAICUO010000495.1 GCA_025935815.1 Streptosporangiaceae bacterium | reverse complement strand
GACCCGGGGCCAGGCGGTCCGGGGCCTGCGGGTAGTGCCTGGGAGCTGGCCGGCGAGGCGCACTACGTGCTGGACGGGGCGGCCGCCGACGTGCTGCTGGTCGTCGCCCGCACGCCCGAGGACGGGATCGGGCTGTTCGAGGTTGACCCGCGCGGCGACGGCGTCACCCGGCACGGCGTCGCCGCCCTGGATGCCTCCCGCGAGCTGGCCGTGGTCCGGCTGGCGGGCGCCCCTGGCCGTCGCGTGGGCGGCGACGCGGCCGGCCCGCTGGCCGTGGCCCGCGACTGGGCGTGCGTGGCGCTGGCCGCCGAGCTGGCCGGGGCGGCCGAGCGGGCGCTGGAGCTCACCGTGGACTACCTGCTGACCAGGGTGCAGTTCGGCCAGCCGATCGGCGGCTTCCAGGCCCTGCAGCACCGGGCGGCCGACCTGCACGTCCTCGTGGAGTCGGCGCGGTCGCTGGTCCGGGCGGTGGCGGCGGGGGCTTTGGCAGCACCGCAGGCGGACAGCGCCGGGCGCGCCGGCCAGCTGGCGCCGCGCGCGGCGGCCGCGAAGGTGTACTGCTCGGAGGCCCTCACCCAGGTCGCGAGCCAGATGATCCAGCTGCACGGCGCGACCGGCATCACCTGGGAGCACCGGGCTCACCGCTACTTCAAGCGCGCGCACGGCGGCCGGTACCTGCTCGGCCGCCCGGACCGGCACCTGGCCGTCATCGCGGCCGACCTCATCTGCGGCTCACTGGCCGATGACACCACCTGACATGACACCGCCCGACACCGCCTGAGACGACACCGCCTGAGACGGGACCGCCCGGGGCACCCGTTGCGTGCTCGCCGCGCCGGGTGCCCCGCCCTCGCCTGGCGGCTACTTCTGCACGTAGAACAGGCGCTTGTTGACGAACTCGTCGATGCCCAGCGGGCCGAGCTCGCGGCCGAACCCGGACCGCTTGGTGCCGCCGAATGGCAGGTCGGCGCCCTCCCCGGCCGGGGTGTTGACGTTGGCCATGCCGACCTCGAGTTGCTCGGCGACGGCGGTCGCCCGCGCCTCATCGGTGCTCCAGACGGCGCCGCCCAGGCCGTAGTCGACGACGTTGGCCAGCTTGACGGCCTCGTCGTCGTTGCTGACCTTGTAGACGACGGCGACCGGGCCGAACAGCTCCTCCCGGTACGCGCGCATGTCCGGGGTCACCCCGGTGAGCACCGCCGGGGCGAAGTACGCGCCTCCCGCCTCGCCGAGCGTGCCGCCGACGTGCAGCGTCGCGCCCTTGCTGACGGCGTCCTGCACCTGGGCGAGCAGGTTCTCGGCCGCCTTGCGGGACACCATCGGGCTGTAGGACTTCGGGGAGTCGTCACCGGGCTGGCGCGGCGTCGTTTTGGCGGCGCGGTTGACGAGGGCGGCGACAAAGTCGTCGTAGATGTCGTCCATGACGATCATCCGCTTGTTGGAGTTGCACGCCTGCCCGACGTTCTCCATCCGGGTGACCCACGCGGTCTTCGCGGCCTCCTCGACGTCATCGGTGTCGAGGATGATGTACGGGTCGGACCCGCCGAGCTCGAGGACGACCTTCTTGAGGTTGCGCCCGGCCGTCTCGGCGACCGCGGTGCCTGCGCGCTCGGAGCCAGTCAGGGACACGCCGCGCAGCCGGGAGTCGGCGATCATCGCGGCCGCCTGCTCGTGGGTGGCGAAGATGTTCACGTACACGCCGTCTGGCACGCCGGCCTCGCGCATGATCTCGGCAATGGCCAGTGCCGAGGTGGGGCAGTTCTCGGCGTGCTTGAGGATCACCGTGTTGCCGGCCACCAGGTTCGGCGCGGCGAACCGGGCGACCTGGTAGTAGGGGTAGTTCCACGGCATGATGCCGAGCACCGGCCCGATTGGAAGGTACTCCACCCGGGCGCCGTCGTGGCCGGGCAGTGGCTTGTCGGCCAGCAGCGCCGGGCCGTTGTCGGCGTAGTAGCCGAAGATGTCGTTGCAGAACTCCGCCTCGCCGACCGCCTGGGCGGGCCGCTTGCCCATCTCCTTGGTGATCAGCGCGGCCAGGTCGGCGGCACGCTCGCCGAACAGTTCGCCGACGCGCTTGACGATCGCCGCGCGCTCGTGGACCGGGCGCTTCTTCCAGTCCGTGAACGCCGCGGTGGACGCCGCGAGGGCCTGCTCGACCTCGGCGTCGGTGGCGAACGGGAAGGTCTGCGTGACCTCACCGGTCGCGGGATCGGTCACCTGATACGGCGGGGTCTGTGTCATTGCGTGCTCCTCGATGCGGTCCTCGATGGGCCGGGGCCCGGAAACTCTGGATGGCGGCGCCATCGGCGCCATCGCTGGTTATGAGCGTAGTAGCCCTGGCGGTGGCATCCAGCAGGCCACCCCGGCGAATAGCTACCCAGGACCGAGCGCGGCTTAGCCCCGAACCGCGAACACGGAGCCGAGCAGGCTCGTCAGGGACCGGGCGCAGGCCCCGCTGGGATCCCGCTGCGGGTTATAGCAGCCGACCGAGAACCCGACCATGCCCGGCGACCGGGTCAGCGGGCGCAGCAGCGCGGTCGCCTCGGCCAGGGACAGCCCGCTGGCGTTCGGGTAGTCGGTGGCGGGGAACTCCCGCTGGTCCAGCACGTCCACGTCGAAGTGGACCCAGTACAGCTCGCCGACGCGGCTCAGCGCCGCTTCGGCCGCCCCCGCGAAGCCAGCCGATCGCAGCATCACCGGGGTCTGCTCCACCGGCACGCCTAGGTCCTCGGGCATCACTGAGCTCATCGACGCCGCCTCGGCCCGGTCCGCCGCGCCGAGCAGGGCCAGCCGCTCCGGCGCGATGAGCGGGGCCCCGACGTGCTCGACCCACAGCGCTGGCCCCAGCCCGGTCACCACGGCCATCGGCATGTCGGCGGCTTCCCCGGTTGGCGAGGACGCGGGGTCGTAGAGGTCAAGGTGCCCGTCGACGTAGGCCAGCCCGATCGGGCCGAGGATGTCGCGGGCGCCGGCCAGGGCACCGGGCACCATCGTGCAGCAGCCGCCGACGAGCACGGGGACCTTGCCGTCGGCTATCACCGAGGCCACCCGGCCGCGGATCACCGTGGTCACCCGCGCGACCGACGGCCAGCCGAACATCCCGGCCGCGCTGTCGCGCTTGCGCCCTATGATCCGCACGTCCATGTCGCCGGCGTCGGGGGCGCCGATCGCCGCGATGAGGCCCGCCGACCGCAGCGCGCCCGGCATGAGCTCGCAACCAACCGGGGCGTCGCCTGGCCTGGCGGCGCCCACGGAGTCGATGGGAACGCCAATGACTATCAAGTCATCCGACGTCCCTTCGCGATCACTCACGCAGACATCCTAGGGACACCAACCGGGGCAAGGCATCAGTACTTGTACCAGTGGCGCTAAGTTGGCGGGAAAACCCCACAGCGGGGAGCAAATCGGGCCAGCCGGGCAATGCGGTTTTCCTTAGACGGGAGTGATCTCCGGCGTGGTCGCCTCATGCGGCTCGCCGGAAGACGGTGCCACCGGTCCCGCGCCCTGGCGCCTGGACGGGGCGAACGCCAGGCCTGCCGCCAGGCAAGCGAACGGGATGACCGGGAGCAGGTAGCGGTAGTCGAAGTCGGCCAGCGCGATCGGCGTCACCAGCATCACGATGGCGGTGACCCAGGGCAGCATGGTGGTGCCCCGCGGCGACCACGACAGCGGGGACCCTCGCCGGGTCAGCCGCCAGGCGCGGACGGGGCGCCGGACGCGGATCACGCCGCCCAGGCCGATCGCGAGGATGATCGCGAGCAACGGCCCCCAGGTGTACAGGTGAGCGCGCTGGTAGCCGATCATGACGGTGGCGAACGGCTCGATCACCCGGCCCGGCTTGGCGTGACCGTAGGCGACCCAGTCGTCGGGGGCGTAGCCGCCGTCGATCCACGAGTGGTGCGGTATCCCCAGCCGGTGCCGGTGGAAGTAGTAGTAGTACACCGTTCCCGTCGACGGGTACTGCTCGCGCTGCGGGCTGACTGCCATGACCAGCCCGTGCGCGACCGCCTTGACGTACCCGAGCGGCTGCGCCTCCACGGCGTGGATCGCGAAGTCGGTCAGCAGCTTGTTGTTCGCGGGCGTCACCGGCCCGCCTGGCAGGTCCTTGTGCACCTCGGGGGCATGCCAGATGAAGTTGCCGGGCGCGGTGCGATGCCGGACCGGCTCCTTCGGGCAGATGGCCGCCTCCGCGCCGGCGGGCTTGATCACCGCGCAGTCGGCGAAGGAGGACACCCGGCCCCACAGGTAGTAGCCGGTCGATTCCGTCAGCCCGAGGTGGCCGGTGAACGACTGGAACCACAAGGCGTAGCCGGCGACGGGCGCGAGGCATCCCAGGGCCAGCACGACCGGCGCCGCCCAGGCCCGCAGCTTCTTCCAGCCGTAGTCGCGGAAACCGCGCAGCAGCAAGAACAACGGGAACAGGGCCAGGAACGGGGCTCCCTCGGTGCGCACGATCGCCGCGTAGCCCAGCAGCAGCCCGGTGATGAGCGCCACCCACCAGGAGACCCGCCGGGTCCGCAGCACCAGGAGCAGCGCGACCATGACCGCGAAGGTGAACAGCGCCTCGGCCATGATGAGGTGCTCGTCCTCGATCATGAACCCGTCGAACAAGACGGGCAGCGTCGCGATCGTCGACCACAGCCTGGAAACCTGGTGCTTGCGCAGCAGCCAGTAGATGATGACGGCCACCGCCAGCCCCATCAGGTGCTGCAGCGCCACGACCAGCGTCAGGCTATGGAACGGCAGCAGTGCCCGCAGGAACAGCGAGTACCCGGTGGTCTTGGACAGGTTCGGCTGCGGGCGCAGGGCGGCGCCGATGTAGACGTAGGAGTCGCCCGCGAACCACAGCGCGCCCGGGAAGCCGATCAAGGCGATCAGCCGCAGCAACGCCCCGGCCGCCAGCGCCCCGGTGAACAGCTTGTTGCGCCGAGCCGCCGCGAGCAGCCCGACGGTGGCCCTGCGTGGCCACCCGAGCTTGCCCGGCTGTTCCCCTGGCGTAGTACTGGCTGTCACGCGCATGATCCTATCGGGGCCAGCCATCCCGTCCGGCCATGACGAGCCATTACCCAGCGGACGTCCCCGCTCCGCACCCCGCCCGCGCCCGCCGCCCTGACCAGCGCTCCGCGCCTCTTGCTGTTATCAGTCGGCCACATCTCCGCGAAGGATGCGAGAAGCCGCGCCTAGGAAATTCTGCGGAAATGGCCGGGCCAAAACGGGCACGGCATCCGTATAGAGAAGTGGAGGGCACGCACCACCTGGAGGAACGGGGAGCCAGCCATGCGCCTGTGGCTGTGGGACGCGGGGAACTACCATGGCGTCACCAACGACGAAGACCGCGCGCTGGAATGCGCCGAGCACTGGATGCGCGCCGGCGACATCGCGCGCGTCGAGCTCGCGATCTTGACGACATCATTTCAGCGGCTCAGCGCTGAGCATATCCGCACCGGCACCGGCTGGACCGGGCACCGCACCGCCGGCAACGTCACCTGGACCCCGCTCGGCGTGCGCCCCCTTACCCCGCGCGTCCCGGCCTCCCGGATGACTTCCGAGCGCTTCGGCGCCCCCGCCGGCCCGCGCTACGGCCAGGCCGCATAACCGCCTCGCCCCCGTACCACCAGCCCGCGGTCCCGTCGCATTGCGGCGCCGCTGCCCGCGAGCCAAGTCACCACCGCCGCGAGCACAGTCGCCGCCGCCGCGAGCACAGTCGCCGCCGCCGCGAGCACAGTCGCCGCCGCCGCGAGCACAGTCGCCGCCGTAAACCCGCAGCCCGCGAAGGAGGCACGCCCCCGACCTCACCAGCGCTCCGCGCATCTTGTCACCAGCGCTCCGCGCATCTTGCTGTTATCCGACGCAATTCGCGTCAGCCGCATCATCTGGTCCGGTTACGACGACCAATGCCGCTAACCACCCTCGTCCCGCTGTCCCCATTACTCCAAGCTGTCTCGCCAGCTCGCGGCCCACAGCATGATCATCGGCGAGTGCCGTCAGTTATGCCGCGATACGCGGCATAACT
>JAICUO010000403.1 GCA_025935815.1 Streptosporangiaceae bacterium | reverse complement strand
GCGCTCGCCAGTTCGCGGCCGAGCGTGGACTTGCCGGACCCCGGCGTGCCGATGATAGAAACCCGCCTCACGAGCGTCGCACATTACTTGTTCCGTGGGATTGACGCAAATGGTTATCCACCGGCCGCCGACAAATCGGGCGCGCTATCCACAGGCCCTGCATTCCTTTTCCTCGCCCCGGGGGTCTGGGCCACCGTGGATGCATGAGGCCGGCGGCGGGTGCCGCCGGCCCGGTCTCGAGGAGGTCAACGATGAACCAGATGGCGATGGTGATGATGGCCGGACATGTAGTCGCCGACCCAAGGCTCGGCCACACCCGGTCAGGTCAGCCGTTCGTGAGGGTGCGGATCGGCGTGACGCCCCGGCGCCCGGATGGCGAGGGGGAGTGGCGTGACCTCGCCTCCTCGTACTTCACCGTGAACTGCTGGCGGCGGATGGCGACGAACGCCAGCGCTTCGCTGCGCAAGGGCGACCCGGTCATCGTCTGGGGCAAGCTCAGGAGCCGGACCTGGATAGACGGCAACGGGGAGCGGCGCCGGATCATCGATATCGAGGCGGACACGATCTGCCATGACACCTCGATGGGATGGACCCATTTCCAGCGGGGCAGGACCCCTGGCTCCGGCTCGGATGAGACGGCGCGGCGCGACCTGGCCGCCGCCGAGGAGACGGATGCCCGCGATGACGGCTACGGGGATCCCGCGGACCCCGCGGACGCCGGCGATGCGGATAGGGACGCCGCGGCCAGCGCCGGCGGGGATCCGTTCCTCGATGACGCCCCGCCCGGGGACGACACCGCGTTCAGGGATGGCGACCGGTTCGCCGATGGCAATCGGTTCTGGGACGGCGACCGGGCATCGGCCGGGGAGCCGGGCGAAAGTGAGCTACCCGCCGCGACGGCGACAGACCCCGTCGCGGCGCTGGTAACCGAGGCCGCGCCCTTCTAACCCCAGATCACGCCTGCCATTGCCCTCTCTCCGTCACCGGTCTGGCGAGGTCCCCCGCGAGGTCCCCCGCAGCCGCCCCCAAAGGGCTTCGCCCCCCGCTGGCCCCTCGAAACCTCACCAGGGCCTGCCCGTCTCATCCTTCGGATCGCGGGGCCTGCCAGCCTCGCGACCTGAGGGATCCGCGCAGGTGATCGCGGACGCTCGCCGCGCCGCGCGGGGCGGGGGTTGCGGATCGCGTCATTTGTCATGGAGCGACGCAAACCCGCTTCGCGCGGCACCCAACATACACGTTCACCCCACCAGGCGCACGCTGAGCTATTAATGTGTGACTTGGAGTTATCTAGGGTCGAGCAAGCGTTCATGCGGTGCTGTGCAGAGCACGCGTCGGGCAGTGGAAGCGGACGAGACGACAGGCGGAGGCATGTCAGCGGTCCAGGACGCGATCAGGCAGCGCCAGCGGGGATTCCGGCGCTTCATGCGGTGGCCATGGTGCTGGCCGTTGCTCGCGATGCCGATTCCGGTCATCGCTTACGTATTGTCAGTCGTCGCCACCGAGGTGGCCCTCGCGGGCTGGGAACTGGCCAGGATGCAGCCGCGCGCCGACGACCTAGTGCTCTTCGCCTTGCTGATGACCTGCGGGGCGATGTGCATCGAGGTGACCAGGCGGCTGGGGCAGCCCTCGGGAATCTCCCGTGACCTGCTGTCGGCGTGGTGGCTGCCGGTGGCGCTGCTGCTGCCGCCCGGCTACGCGATGGTGGCTCCGGCGATCCTGGGCGTGGTCCTGGCAGTGCGGATCCAGCGAACGCCGCTGTACCGCCGGGTCTTCAGCTCCGCCGCGCTGGGGCTGGCCGGGGCGACCGCCTCGGCCTTGTTCCACCTGCTTACCCCGGGCCGCGAGGGGTACCTGCGCCCGCACGAGGTGGCCGCCGCGATCGGCTGCGCGCTCGTGTTCGCCGTATTGAACACGTGCACGGTCGCGGTGGCCGCGCAGCTCGCCGAGCCGGCCGGCCGGCTGGCTGACCAGCTGTGGGATCGCGAGCGGACAGTACTCGACCTGACCGAGATCTGCGTGGGGATCCTGGTGACGATCGCCTGCGGGATCAGCCCGCTGCTGCTGCTCGTCGCGCTCCCCCCGGCGCTGCTGCTGCAGCGCAGCCTCATGCACGCCCAGCTCACCGCGGCGGCCCGCACCGACGCGAAGACAGGGTTGCTGAACGCGGCGACCTGGCAGCGCGAGGCGGACGCGGAGATCGCCCGCGCGCTGCGGCGCGGCGAGTCCGTCGCGCTGCTGCTCGCCGACGTGGACCACTTCAAGGAGATCAACGACACGCACGGCCACCTCATCGGCGATGACATGCTCCGCGCGCTGGCCAGCGAGCTGCGCCAGCAGGTCCGCGAGTCCGACATCGTGGGCCGGTTCGGCGGTGAGGAGTTCGTCATCTTGCTGCCGCACACCAGGGCGGCCGAGGCCTGCGGGATCGCCGAGCGGCTGCGCCGGGCCGCCGGCGCCCTCGCCGTGCTGGCCGGCGAGGGGAGCGTGGGGGCCACGATCTCCATCGGGGTCGCCGCGCTGCACCAGCACGGCCGGGAGCTCTTCGAGCTGCTTGCCGCCGCTGACCTGGCCCTTTACCGGGCCAAGCACACCGGTCGCGACCGGGTCTGCTTGTATAACCCGCACGCGGTATCCGACCCTGACCATTTAACGCTGGCCCGCCGGGCACGGGGCGGGAGGCCTGGATGGCGGGCGTGTACGTCCCAGCGAGGCGGAGCCAATAGGCTTGACTTCATGGCAGAGTTCATTTACCAGCTGCGCGGCGTCCGCAAGGCTCACGGGGACAAGGTGGTCCTCGACAACGTCACCCTGAGCTTCCTGCCGGGGGCGAAGATCGGCGTCGTCGGCCCGAACGGCACCGGTAAATCCACCCTGCTCAAGATCATGGCAGGGACAGAGCAGAGCTCCAACGGTGAGGCCCGGCTGATGCCGGGATACACCGTCGGCATCTTGCCGCAGGAGCCGACGCTCAACGAGGACAAGACGGTACTCGGCAACGTGGAGGAAGGCGTCGCCGAGACCAAGAAGCTGATCGACGAGTACAACGAGATCGCCGAGAAGATGGCGACCGACTACTCCGACGAGATGCTGGAGCAGATGGGCAAGCTCCAGGAGCAGCTGGACCACAAGAACGCGTGGGACCTGGACAGCCAGCTTGAGCAGGCGATGGACGCGCTGCGCTGTCCCCCCGGGGAAACCGACGTCACCACCTTGTCCGGGGGCGAGCGGCGGCGCGTCGCCCTGTGCAAGCTCCTGCTCCAGCAGCCCGACCTGCTGCTCCTGGACGAGCCGACCAACCACCTGGACGCCGAGTCCGTACTGTGGCTCGAGCAGCACCTGGAGGCCTACCCGGGCACGGTCGTGGCCATCACCCACGACCGGTACTTCCTGGACAACGTCGCCCAGTGGATCCTCGAGCTCGACCGCGGCCACGCCTTCCCGTACGAGGGCAACTACTCCACCTACCTGGAGACGAAGTCTTCCCGCATCAAGGTCGAGGGGGCCAAGGACGCCAAGCTCCGCAAGCGCCTCGACGACGAGCTTGAGTGGGTCCGGTCCTCGCCCCGCGCCCGTCAGGCCAAGTCGCGCGCCCGGCTGCAGCGCTACGACGAGATGGCCGCCGAGGCCGACAAGAACCGCAAGCTCGACTTCGAGGAGATCCAGATCCCCCAGGGTCCCCGGCTGGGCAACCTGGTCGTTGAGGTCAGCGAGCTGGTCAAGGGCTTCGGGGACCGGGTGCTGTATGACAACCTGAGCTTCTCGCTCCCGCGCAACGGCATCGTCGGCGTCATCGGGCCCAACGGCGTCGGCAAGACGACCCTGTTCAAGATGATCGTGGGCGACGAGAAGCCAGACAGCGGCACGATCAAGGTCGGCGAGACCGTCACGGTTTCCTACGCAGACCAGAACCGGGCCGGCATCGACCCCAAGAAGAACGTCTGGGAAGCGATCTCCGACGGCGAGACGTTCATCCGCGTCGGCAACGTGGAGATCCCGAGCCGGGCCTACGTCGCGGCGTTCGGCTTCAAGGGCGCCGACCAGCAAAAGCCGAGCGGCATCATGTCCGGCGGCGAGCGCAACCGGATGAACCTGGCGCTCACCCTCAAGCAGGGCGGCAACCTGCTGCTGCTCGACGAGCCGACCAACGACCTCGACGTCGAGACGCTGGCCTCCCTGGAGAACGCGCTGCTTGAGTTCCCCGGCTGCGCCGTGATCACCAGCCACGACCGGTGGTTCCTGGACCGGATCGCCACCCACATCCTGGCCTGGGAGGGCGGCGCGAACTGGTTCTGGTTCGAGGGCAACTTCGAGTCCTACGAGAAGAACAAGATCGAGCGCCTTGGCGCCGAGGCGGCCCGCCCGCACCGCGTCACCTACCGCAAGCTCACCCGCGGTTAGCTGTGCTTCCCTGGGGGATGCACACCCAGTCCCCCAGGAAAGCTAGTCGTCGGCGAGCAGCCAGTCGAGGGCGGCCGCTGCCGTCCATGACTGGTTGTGGCTGCCCAGCGGCTCGCCGGTCAGCGCGTTGTAGTACTCGGCGAACGTGCAGTCCCCCAGCTGGGCGATGCCCACGGCGCCGAGCTTGTCGGCGGCGACCTCCTCGCCATCCCGGCGCAGCGCCCAGGTGAGCAGCCAGGTGATGATCGGCCAGACCGGACCGCGCCAGTAGCACTCCGGGTTGAACGAGGCCGAGCACGGGGAGGTGCTGGGCGGAAGCGGCCACTTCAGCGCCGGGTGCCCGGCCCAGCGCTCCCCGAGCAGCAGGTCGATCTGGCGGCGGCGCAGCTCTTCCGGAGCGTGCCCGGCGATCAGCGGCGAGAACCCGGCGATCGTCTCGGTGACCAGCCGTTGGCCGGTGCGGAAGTCGACGTCGACGGCCAGGCCCGACGCCTCGTCGACATGGCAGAAAACTGCCGCCCGGGCCTGGGCGGCATAGTGGCGGAGCTCTGCGGCGTCAACAGGTTTTCGGATCCGGGTGGCCAGGTCGGCGAGCAGGTCACTGGCGGCGGCGTAGATAGCGGTGAACAGCACGTCGCCGACCTGAAAGCTGCCGTTCTCCCGGAGCATCCCGGCGTCGTAGCCAGCCTGCTTGGCCTCCTCGAGCAGCCACAGGTACCGGTCATACTCGCGATCGGTGGGCCGCTGCGCCGCGTTGGAAACGTGGCTGCGGTCGGGGCGCTCGTAGGCGGGCAGCCCCGTGCCCGGGACCACGTTGCCGTAGGGCACGTCCCAGCGGGGCGAGTTGTCCGTTCCGCTTTCCCAACCGTGAAACAACGTCATCAGCCCGGTCTCTTTATCGGCCCGGTCGCGGGCCAGGAACCGGTGCCAGGCGAGCAACCGTGGATAAAGGTGCGCAGCCCAGCCCAAGGTGAGCGCGGCTTCTCGGCCGCCGTGGGCGGCGGCCACCTCCAGGATTCTCGCAACGGCGATGGCGTGCACCGGCGGGTCGCAAATACCGCTGGTGGCCGGGGCTATCGGGGCCTCATCGCTGTACCGCGCGCACTGCCACTGGTCGGGGCCGGGCGCGTAGCCCGTGGCGGCGGGGTCGAAGACGATGTGCGGCACCATGCCGTTGCGCCACTGCCCGGCGAACAGGGAGTCAAGCTCCAGCCGGGCGCGCGGCAAGTCCACGACGGCCAGCCCCGCCGCGTTGAAAGCGGCGTCCCAGCTCCACTGGTGCGGGTAGAGCGACGGCGCGGCCTTCGTGATGAGGCCAGTGCTGTTGTCGCGAAGGATGTATGCGGCTCGGGCCGCGATAGTTAGTGACCCAGTCATCTCAATGTAACCGTCAGGTTAGGCAACATGACGAGCATGTTAACCATAGGGACAGGAGAAATCATCTGAGGACGCGTGTCGCGGGGGACGCCCCTACGGGAAGTTACCCTGGGTTAGCCCCCCGCGCTACGGCCCGGCCGCCGCTGGAGGCACACCATTGGTGAAGCCGGGGGATAGCGACCGCGGTGCTCAGTTGAGCCTGCGCGGTATCTTCCCGGCACCTGCGGGGTTCCGGTCCGGCACCTGATCAGATCCGCTTCATAGGTGGCTCCGAGGCCATGCTCGGCTTGACACCGCATTGTTATCTGCATGAACGCCGCGAGCTCGTCCACCTGGATGTGGTACGCCAGCCGTGCCACCGGGGTGGTCGCCCTGCTGCTGCTGACCGCGGTCGCGCTGCTCGGCCTCATGGTCAGCCGGCAGGCCAGGCTCGCGGGCCTGCCCCGGTTCGCGGTCACCGGGCTGCACCGCAACCTGTCGCTGCTGGCCGTCGCGTTCCTCATCCTCCACGTGCTCACGGCGGTCGCCGACGGTTATGTCACGATCCCGCTGGACTCGGCGGTCATCCCGTTCACCTCGGGATATGAGCGGCTATGGCTAGGGATCGGGGCGGTCAGCCTTGACCTGTTCCTGGCGGTCATCATCACCAGCCTGCTGCGGAGCCGCCTGGGCCGCCGCGCCTGGTATGCCGTGCACGTGCTGTCCTATGCCAGCTGGCCCGTCGCGTTCGCGCACTCCCTCGGATCGAGCGCTGACATGCAGAGCGGCTGGATGCTACTGCTCGCGGTCGCCTGCGCCGCCGCCCTGGCGGCCGGGGTCATCTGGCGAGTGGGCGCCGCCGCCCGCGACGTGCCGCGCGCGCAGCGGGTGCATGCGCTCATGGCCGAACTGCACGCCCGCAAGCCGCGGGCGGGAGCCAAGTGACCATGCCTAACGAAGCCACGTTCCCCGTTGCCTCACCCGGCTCCTCCGTGCGGTCGCCGGCCAGCGGGGTCCCGCGGCTGCTGCCCCGCACCCCCGACGGCAAGCCCGGTCGCGTGCCGCAGGACCTGGCCGCGCATGAGGCCACGCACGGCTCCTTGCCGTACCGGGGCGGGGCCGGGCGGCTGATCACCGAGCTCCAGGCGGCGGGGCTCACCGGCCGGGGCGGTGCCGCGTTCCCGGCCCACCGCAAGCTGCAGGCCGTCTTCGACGCCGCCCGCGTTACCGGGAGGCAGCCCGTCGTCGTCGCCAACGGCGCGGAGAGCGAGCCGGCCAGCGACAAGGACGCGACCTTGCTGTGGCTAGCCCCGCACCTGGTCCTCGACGGCCTGCAACTGGCCGCTGAGGCAGTCGGTGCCAGCCGCGCCGTCCTCTACGCCCGCGCCGCCGGCCAGGGCCGCCGCCAGGGACCGCTCGACTCCCTGCGCGAGGCGCTGGCGCGCCGCCGCGACGCGCGCCTTGACCGCGTCCCGGTCCAGGTGGTGCAGGCGCCGCCGCGGTTCCTGGCCGGCCAGGAGACCGCGCTGATCAGCCATC
>JAICUO010000038.1 GCA_025935815.1 Streptosporangiaceae bacterium | reverse complement strand
TAGACTCCGGAACCTTCCATCTCACCGCCGAGGGCGTCAGGGAATTCCTCGCGCAGCTCGCAGACGACCCGCTCGGAATTGACCAAGGTATTTGAGCTGAGCATGGTGCCGAAGTAGACCCGGCTTCCGGTCCAGGTTCTCTGGCCAGCCTGGAAGCGGTCGAGCAACACGGGCGAACAGCCGACGTTCACCCCGCGGCGGATCACCGGTCGCTGGTCGTCGTCGGTGACCTTACGCGGGTCGATGTTGTGCACTCGCCGGGCGACAATGACTTGGCCGGGCCGCTGACCCTCATCAGGCCGGAGGCCATAACAGATGCCGGTGAGGATAACGTAGTCGGGACGGACGCGCGTGATGCACGCCTCGGCCACGACGATCATCCCCGCCGCCGTGGCGGTTCCCTGCTCTCCAGCTTGCGCGAGCATGATCTCGGTGCCGGCGACGATGCCCAGCGTGTAGATCGTCCGCTCTCCGGATGAGTCGGCGACCGGCACCCGGCTGGTATAGGCACCTACCGCCGTGACGACAGCGTCCCGCTCAATCTCGGTGACCACGAGGATCAAGACCCGCGATCGCTCGATAACGCTGCCGATCGCCTCGTCGTGCGCGGCGTGATCCCGTCGGTTGCGCATACTCTCCTGCCGAACGGCCGTGACGGCCACGCAGACGAACATGACTGACGCGAGGCTGACCAGCCAGCCGAGCACGACCACGCGGGCAGTAGCCGGGGTCAGCCCGGAAGGATCGGTGAACAGCAGCCGCTGCAGGAGGTAGTGCAGGGCTGTGACGTAGGTCCACGGACGACCCGTGCAAGGGCCTGGCGTGCAGGCGGCGCGCTCGCTACTCGCGACAAGCAGCGCACACACCGCGATCGCGACCGCCAGTCCGCCGGCGTAGAGCACCAGGAACCCGCCGCCTGCCAACGGCCGCTTAGGAACCTGTTCGGGCGTGACCGGGGGCGCGAGCAAGACCACGTCCCGGTCGGCCGGGTAGCCGGGAACTGCCCGTAGCGACGCCGCGATCGCCGCCCGGGCGGGCTCCGTCGTTATCCCGCGGGTGAGGATGACCAGCGTCTCGGTCACCGCTGGCGCCTCGACGAGCGCCCGCTCGCCCGCGGACGCTTGCAGGTCGGCCCACATTAGCGCCGCTAGTCTTTCCGAGGCCAGCTGGAGGATCTCATCGACGCGATCCGCGTCCGGCTGGTGCACCAATCGGACCGACCAGTGCGTGAAGGCAAGCGAATCGCTGTCGCTTCCGTGCCTGGCAACTGGCGGGGCCCCCATCCGGGCCAGGTACCGGACCTGTGTGGTCAGCATGCTGGTCAGGAACACACAGACCCACAACACGCTGGCGATCGCCAGTGCGATAGCGAAGCCCCGCGCGGCCAGCAAGGCGACGACGAGCGAAGCCAGCAAGCCGGTGAACGGCGGCACAGTGAACACCACGAGGGGCCACTGGCGGTCCAGGTAGCGCAGCGCGCGCAACGTGTATCCTCCGCCGCGTGCAGGCTTGTCCGCCGGACGCTGCAGGATAGCGTAACCGCCATTGTCCAGTTCGGCGACGAGCCCGTCTCTGGCTGCGATCCACAACAGCAGCGGCAGCGGCGCCCGGTCGCGAACCAAGCCTAGGGTACTGCGCGGGCGCACGGCCCCGGCCGCCTCCGCACCGAGTGGCGCGGTACGGACCTGCGTCGCAGCGTGTCGTGCCCGCGCTACTGTCCACGTCATAAGCCTCCTGAGGGATCCGACGGCTCCTAGCAGCAGATCGTGACCCCGCGTCTCAAGGATCCGGGTCGGCTCTACCGTTTCTCTACCCCAGCCTCCCGCTAGAGCCTCAGGAGGAACAAAGCAGCGACAAGCGGCAATTCCGAAAGTAAAATCCTCCTTTCTCGGATGCGCGGTGACAGTCAAGCGTAACGTTCACAGACAGACTTAGAACGGGAGCGGCGTCGTAGCTGCATAAGAAGATTGAGGACGTACGGGAGTTGCTCGCTCAGGCCGGCCGCCGTAACGTCCCGAAGGCTCATGCCAGGGTCAGTTACGAGCTGCGCGTGACCCGGCGACGGACGGTTGCTGGCGCAGACCAGCTACTGGATCGGTCAGGTCAACCTCTCCGCTGGCGACCTGATGGCCGCGGCGGCCGCGCTCGGCTTCGTGCTCGACGCTTACCGGGGCGCGCCCGGTCCGGGGCGCGCCCGGTCCGGGGCGCGCGTACGCGCTGCACGGGCTGGGCGAGCTAGCGTGCCGCGCAGGTGCGCGAGATCGCGCTCGTGCTGCGACGAGGGGGACGTGGCGGCCGCGGACCTAGCCCGTGAACGGACTGGAGGAGCGGTACCACCGGGCCGAGGTGCCGCGAGAAGATCGCGTCTACTTGAGCGCGCAGCAGTAGCCGCGCGAGCGAACCCGCTCAGGCACCCGTGGCGGGACGCATCAGCAGAGGGCTGAGCGCCAGGGCCGGGGTCGCGTCGGTAGCAGGGCTGGCCGGCGGTGCCAGCCTCGCCACTTGCGCCCTTGGCACACACTTCGACAAAACTGCGCACAGCGGCATCTAGCAGCCCACTGGTAGAGATTCGGTAGATCGTCGCAGAAGGCTGGATACCAGCGGGCAGAGATGGTCGGCCGTGACTGCGACAGGGGCGACGGCGGGCCAGTTCCGGGTCTGCCGTCCGCCCGGGGGGAGTCCAGGTCGGCGCAAGCATACGGGGCGTCCACGAGGGGGCAACATCCGGCAACAGGCCGGACTTGTAACGGTAAAGACAATTACTGCAGTTAAGCGAAAGGTTAATAACGCAGCCCGCGCCATCCCAGAATGCAGGCCATTAAACGCGGCTTCCGGCTGAAAGGGAACGATGAGAAACAGAAACTACAGTTGCCAGAATGCCGTTGAGCATCTCGCGCGCAAAGGCGGCAGAACGATCATCGGAGGGCTCAGTATCTCGATACCGCTTGTCCTTATGATTGGAAACTTCATCTCCGCGGGCACATCACCCCCAGGATCCTTGAGTGGCTATTACTACACAGGCATGCGGAACTTCTTCATTGGCAGCCTGTGTGCGCTGGGCGTCCTCCTGCTGGCCCATCGCGGACACGGGAGACTCGACGCCTTGATCACGGACGGCGCCGGGACAAGCATTATAATAGTTGCCCTGTGCCCAACAAGGCCGCCGACGGGCAGCCCACACTTGACCGTGCAGCAGAATGTCGTCGGCGACCTTCATGATCTCTTCGCCATCATCGCCCCTCTTGCGCTTGGCGTAATGGCACTACGATTTGCGCGCGCACAGCGGCAGCCTGAAGTCGTGGTCCATCGCACCTGCGCCGCAGTGATTTTCTCATGCGTGCTACTCGCAATAATATCTGGCTATATTTTTAGATTGGTTAATGTCAATCCTCAACCGCTGCTCATGTGCGAAGTGCTCACGATGCTTGCGTCGGGAGCATCCTGGCTTGCCTCAGGACGGGCACCTAGCTCCCCTGCACTCGAGCACGCAATGACAATGGATGCCGTTAGGGGAAGGCCGTGAGCGTGGCCGAGGTCTGCATTTACGGTACTCTGGCAGCAATTGTCCTCTTTGTTTCTGTTTACTTTTCTCTACTATTGCGAGGCGCTGCCAATGATCGTGTCATTGGCGAAGCGGTGGCCGCTATGCTCGCGGCCCGCAAGCGTAAAGATATCCCGCCACAGTGGCGGTTGTTGCGCACAATCACACAAACGCTAGCGGACCAAGAGCGCGCTGCCGCGCGTATCTCTGCGGCCATCCACCAGTCCCTGTTGCCAGGATTGCCGCAAGGCAGCCCGCTAGATGTGATCGCCGAGATATTGGACCTTCCGGAACCACAGTTGGTTGTCGCGGATTTCTTCGCCGTGCACGCGGGCGACTGTGAATCCGCCAGTATATTTGCTGCATTTGCTGGGCAACTGGTCCAGGCAGAGACCCGGCGCGTTTACGAGGATCTGGAAGGTGGCTCGTCATCGGGGTTGGGCCGGCTCGCGGCACTCGCCCTGGAAGGCCGGGTAGCCCCGGTGGCTCTAGCCGGCCTGGAGATACCTGGCGGCACCAGCCGGGCAGACGCGCCGCTGATGACGGACGGTGATTACGGCACTGTCGAGCATGTCGTGCGCGGACTCGAACAGGCGACCCGGCGCCAGCTGCGGCTAGCCGTCCTTCTGCATAGCCAGGCAGCGGCGATCTTGCAGCTTCGTTCTTCGCGCGATGAGCGTGCCGCCGAGGCCGTCTGGACATATCTACGCCGCCGCGCGCGCGGCGGCGTAGATATGTCCAGCACAGGCCGCGATGCGGTATCGCTGCGGCTCCGACTGCACCGGCTACTCGCCGCACCGCGGCTCAAGCTGCAACCTGCCCGCTTCAACCAGGACGACCTGGACTCGCTTGAGGTCGTCTTCGATGCAATCGGCGAGGCCGTGACGAACGCTCTTGAGTGCCTGGCCGAGGGTGAGCCGATGCGCGCGCTCTACCTCCTGACCGGCATCCGAGTGCCCGTTCCGGCCGGCCTGCCTGGCCGGGTCTACAACCAGGATTCACTCGCTCAGGTCCGTCCCCTAGTCACGCTCGGTATTCGGCACCGGCTCGCGGTTTGCCGGTGGGCTGCCATCGCCATGGATGACGCGAGCCTGGATCCAAGCTTCGGCGGGCCGACAGGACTGCTGGGGCCCCTGGGCGCGAAAGAAGGTAGCGAGTGACCAGTCAGCCAGGCGTCCCGGGAATGCAGCCGGATCCCTCCCGCGACAGCGTCAACCAGGATCCCCGGGCCGTCGAGCACGAAGGGAACCCGGGCAACGGGACTGTCGTGCCCTGGCCGAAGGGCACGGGTGCAGCCGGTGACTCTGCCCAGCGCCCACCGACCCATGGGAGCCTCCGGCCCGCGGATACCCCATCCTCGGGCAACGGCTCCCAGGCCAGGGCAACTGCGCACGGTCCTCGGAGCACTGGGCGACGCGCTGACCCGCCCCAGAACGCGGGCGGCGGCTCCCCGCGCTCCGGGACAGCGCCTGCCCAGGGCGACGGTACGCAGCCAGGCGGTACGCAGCCAGGCGGTACGCAGCCAGGCGGAGCTCAGCGAATCCCGCCAACCGCCGGGCGGCAGCGGCGGCTTTCCTGGCGCGCGACGGAAGACCGGGCGGTCGCGGCCCAGGAGGCCGCGGTTTCACGACGAGCCGTGGCGGCGGCGGCCGACTTGCTCTGGACACGCCCGCCCGCGAAGCCAACCCGGTACTGGCTGCCGACCAGGCTGACCGATATGGGCCACGGATGGCTCGATGGCCGGCGCGGCCTTCCCCGCATGCCCGAGGTCACCGCCCCCAGCCCGCCCAGCGAATCGGCCCCGACTGGCGGGACAGCCGAGACACCTTTCCTCGTTCATGCCGTCCAGACGGTGCCTGATGCCCAGGCACCGCCTGCCGTCGAGGAGGCCCCTGCCGCAACGGTGCCTGTCACGCCGCCCAGCTGGCTGCAAACCCCGCGCATGCGGGTGCTCTGGGGCCAGGCCCGCGAGCTGATCAGGGCCGAGGAAGAGGCCTGCATCAGAGACTGCTCGGCGTACGAGCGCGAACTCCGCCAGTTCCAAAAAGCGCGCGACGCCGTGGAGAAACAGCACGAGCAAGCGCTGGCAGAGCTCGCCCGTGCCCAGCGTCCCCTCACCGATCCCGAGCTTTCGACCCGGCGGCTGGCCGAGCAGAGCCCGCGAGATCGCCCGGACAGCCTGGTGCGCGCGCGTCGTCAGACCGGATGGGAGCGGCGGCTGGCGAGAGCCGCGCAGAAAGCCAACGCGGTGACGGCCCAGCTGGCCGATGCGACCCGGGAGTCTGAGCTGAGGGAGGGACTCAGCCGCGACCGGAAGGCCGTAGCACGGACGGCGGCCCTGCGCCATTACGAGTTCTACATGCGGCGGACCGCTACCTACCTGCAGCAGCTGGTCCGCACCCATAAGCAAGGCACCGACCTGAACATGCTGCTCATGCGCTACCCGGTCGGCCCTGAATTGCCGGAATGGACCAGGAACCCACCCACCAGCGATGAAACGAGCAGCCAATGACGTCGGCCACCAGGTGGATCACGGCACTGCGTACGCTCCGCCGCGACAAGCGCGTAGAGAGGCTGGGCGGCTACCCAGCACAGGTACCGGATCTGGCCACCGAGTCCTTCCAGCCGGACTTCAACCATCCCGAGCGGATACGTCGCGTGAGCGACGGGGTAGCACGTCTCGGCGCGGAGAGTGTCGACGAGGGCACCCATTCTCCCTTGGACAACCTGGTCAGCGCGGGAGGACACGAGTGGAAGCACAGGCTCGAACAGCAGCATCGCGCTTATCAGGAGGCCGCCTGCCGTCGGCTACGTTACCTGCAAGGGGTCGTGGAGCAATACCGGCACCTGTACGAGCTGGACACTCGGCGCCTCCATCATGCCGAGGTCGCGGTCGAGTCCGCGATGCTGACACTTAGTGGCGAACCGGCGCCGCAGTCTTCGCCCGCCGGCATCTCGACCGTCGCTGCCCAGGCGGGGCAAGCCGGCCTGGCGGCCGACTCAGCGGCGGCGGCCCGCGCCCCGGATCCAGCGGTCGCGCAGCAGGACCTGTTGGCCAGGGCGGACGCGCTCCCACCGCCTCGGGTCAGCCGGGCGGAACTGCGCCGGATCATCGAGCCGCATGACGCCAACCGGGTGCCGCACTGGGCCGAGACCGGATTCCGCGACCCCACGCTGCTCGGCGGGCGGCCGCGCGCCACCTACCTGCACCTGCTCGCGCTCGTCCTCGCCGCGGGCGCGGATATCGGGGCGTTCGTGCAAGTCGTCGAACTGGTGCTGACCACGCAGTCCGACTGGGCGATCTACCTCGTCGTCGCCGGCCTTACCGCGGTGGTGCTGTACATCGCGCACATGACTGGTGTCATGCTCCGAGATGCCCGGGCGAAGGCCGCGGTCACGAACAGATGGAGGCTGCAGACCTGGCTGGCCCGGCGGGTGGCGGCGGGCATCTGCGTGGTCGCTTGGGGAGTCCTCGGCTACCTCGCCTGGTGGGTCCGGACGACCGTTCCGCTCAGCGAGATAGGCCAGGTCTCAGGCGGGGCGATCGGCACGGGCGGCACCACCACCACGCAAGATCCGTACACCCATCAGTCTGCCTTCCTTTTCCTCGGCCTCTACATCGCCACCGGCATCGTCGCCGCGGTAGGCGCGTACTTTACGCATAATCCCTACCGGGGCCGGTACGTCGCTGCGCTGCGCGGGTACCGCAAGGCGGCCGAACGCGCCGCGGCCACGGCCAACCAGCTCGGCCGGGCAGAGGCCAGTTACCAGCGGCAGGTTACCGGGCTGCGGAACGCGGACCATGTCCTGAAAGAGGCGCAGGCGCTGGACCGTGCCTTTACCGAGCAGCTCAAGCAGAGTGCCCGGCTGCAGATCGCCAGCATGGCCAAGGACCCAGCGGTCACCGACGCCATCTTCGATAAAGACCACGACCCCTACTGGCATGGCCAGCACGGGTCATCCCCCAACGGGCACGGACAGGGAGCACCGAAGTCATGAAGCAAATCCTCGGCAGGACGGCCGTCGCCGGCGCGGCACTGCTCGCGAGCGCAGTACTGGCTGGCTGCGGCCCCGGTCCGGCCACCCGCAGCGGCGGGTCCGCGGCTGGCGGCAGCGGATCGGCGGGCGGCGACGGCGGCGCTTTCCGCAACGCCAAATGCATGGCATCAGGCGCCCCGGTTGCGCTAGCGATCGGGACCCGGTCGAACAACCCGACACCAAGCCTGTCGTCCCTTGACAGCAGCCTGGTGACCAGCGCTATCAATGCAAAGAAGCAAATCACCGTGGTCCGCGTGGACGGTGCCCCGCAATCTGTATTCGACCAGGCATACACGCCGAGCGGCGCCAACTCCGGGGCGCAGAAGGCAAGCTATGACAACTACGTCAACAAACTCAACGGGGTCCTTGCGGGTACCAGCGACTCGGCGACGAACATCCGCGCTCAGGTCGCTCAAGTCAACGTCATCCAGGCGGTCGATGTGGCCGCAAGTGACCTGCAATACGCGGGCGGCGGCAACCTGCTCGTGCTGGACTCGGGGCTGCAGACAATGGCGCCGCTCGACTTTACGACCGGATTGCTGGCCGACGACCCGCAGACGATCGCGAGCTACCTGAAGGCTGCCCACGAACTGCCAGACCTGTCGGGGATTCACGTCGAGTTCAGCGGGATCGGGTGGACCGCTGCGCCTCAGGCGTCCCTGGGAATTGCCTACCAGAACAAGATGGTGCAGATCTGGAGCGCCATCGCAGCTACAGCCGGCGCGAGCTGCATCGCGATCGATCCGGCCGCGCCTAAATATCAGTCCGCGCTTTCAGGGCTACCGCCAGTTTCCGTCGTGTCGCTGCCCAGGCCACCGAAGCCGCCGAAATCCTGCTCCACAACGGACCTGAACGACGCGAACAACGTCGGCTTCGATTATGACTCGACCCAGTTCCGTGACCCGTCCGGCGCGCGTGTCACCCTGCAGAAGCTGGCCAACGTGATTGTTAGTACCGGAGAATCGGTAACCCTGACCGGGGCGACGTCCTCCGAAGGCTCCGACGCATACAACAAGCGGCTTTCCCTCGAACGAGCCCAGGCGGTCCAGGCCACTCTGGTCCAACTCAAGGTCCCTGCTAGCCGTATCACCACGCAGGGGGATGGCTCGCATCTGCCTGGTCGGCTCAACGACAGGGGCTCGAACGGACAGCTGTTGATCGGTCCGGCGATCCAGAACCGGAAGGTGGTGGCCAAGCTGACCGGGAGCAGCTGTTCCTCGTTATGGAACCCGTCCGGTACAGCCAGTGGCGCCGCCTGGCCGACGGCTATCACGGGTGGCGGGACGGCCGTAAGCGGATCCCGGCACGGTCCCCGCGGGTCCCGTCGCCAGGCCCGGTGACCACACCTCACCGCGAGGCGCTGATCAGGCTGGCCCAGGACGCGTTCGCCCAGGAGTACCTGATTCACCAGCGTCTCTCGGCCGAGACCCACCGTAGGATCGCGGCGGGTCGGGCCCGGCTCGCGGTGGCCCGGGATTCGCTGGCCTGGGCCCAGTCAGCGGAAGATATGGAGTCACGCCCACTGAGCCCCGAGCAGGCCATGCGGCGCCGTCTGGGGGAAGACCATCACCCTCAGCAGGTCATCGCGCAACGACGCTTCCGGGACCAGCAGCGGGTGATAGCGCGGGCGCGGGCCCAGGTGGCCCGCACCCACGCGGAGATAGCCGAGATCGAGGCCGAGCTGGCGGACGACATCCAGGAGGCCCGGCAGCAGCATCAGGTGGCGGTTGCCCGGGTTCGGCGGATCCACGAGTACATCCACCGACGGCTGGCCGGCTACCGACGGTCGCTGATCAGGGCGCATCCCGACGGCAGCTGGGCCAACTCGGCGCTCAGCCCAAAGGATCCGGTAACTCCCGGGTGGGCGCTGCCAGACGCCTACCTGCCGGACGACGTTCAGTCCGCGGTGCCCGCAGACCCGCCCGTGATCACTGTGGACCTGCCGTCGGACGAGCCGCCGCCAGTGCGGATCATCTGCCTGCGGAAGGACGTGACGCGGTTCGGCTCGCGGCGGGAACCAGACAGCGATGATGTCGCCTGGGAGTTGCTCACCAGCCCGCTGGCGGCGCCATGGCACTTCACCGTCGTGAAGAAGGGTGACCGCCTAGAGCTGCGCACCCGGAACTACGACCACGGGCCGTACGTCGGCGGGAAGCCAGTCAGCGGTACGGCCGTGCTAACCAAGGATGACTTCTTCGACTTCGCCGAAGACCGCTACACGATGCTGGACAGCAATCGGCTGCAGCAGGCCCCGATCGGGAAGCCCAGCCTGGTGGCGGCCGACCTGCATGCCACGTCGAAGTCGAAGGTGCGGCTGTCCGGCATGTCCTTCGTGCAGGAAGACCGGACGCTGCTCGCGATCCTCGGGCCGTCCGGCGCGGGCAAGAGCTCGCTGTTCTCTGCGCTGCTGGGTGAGCTCCCGCTGGAAAGCGGTCAGCTTTTCTTCGCCGGCCTGCCGATGGCCACGCATTCGCAGCAGATCAGGGACCAGCTAGGGTTCGTGCCACAGCAGATCGACCTGCACATGTCGCTGACCGTGCAAGCCACCCTGCGGTACGGGTTCGGGCTGCGTAGTCCGGACCGGAGCAAGCAAGACGCCGCCATTGCAAAGGCATTGAAAGTGGTGAAGCTGGAGGGCAAGGAGCGCCAGCTGCTCAGCACGCTGTCCGGTGGCCAGCTGCGCCGGGTTTCCATCGCGCTTGAGCTGCTGACCAGCCCGCCGCTGCTACTCCTGGATGAGCCGACGTCCGGACTCGACGCGCACATGGACCGGGAGATCATGACATTCTTGCGCGAGTACGCGGAGACGATCGAAGATGACGAGCTAACCAAAAGGCACACGGTCATCGTGGTCACCCACGCCACCGAGCACTTGCCCATGGCCCATCAGATCCTGGTCGTGGTCGATGACGGCAGGCCGGCCTACTACGGGCCGCCCAAGCAAATCCGCAAGCACTTCGGCTTCAAGACGTACGCCGACTTGATGCACCTGCTGATGGAGCACCCACGGAATTGGGCCGAGAAATACCAGGCGGGATCTTCCATCCAGCAGACCCGAGCGGTGGCGGAAAAGCTTGCGCAAAGATCAGCTAACGAGCTATCCAGCCTGGCGCGCAAGCTCGGCGGGTCCCGTCCCCGCTCGCCTCAGGACGCACTGGCCAAGCTCAGCGTCCTCGTTCGGCGCCAGGTCATGCTGCTTGGCAGCCGGGCGCTGACCAAGAATGACCGTGGGCCAGGCGACACGGTCAAGAACGCCGCGATCGTGCTCTTGCCGCTCATCATCGCCGCCCTTTCCGCCGGGCTCGCCGCGTTGGTCGCGAGCTCCCCGGGACTCGGGGGGCTGAAGCCCACCGGGGCCGGCCCAACGTCGCTCACGCTGCTGAGCACGCTCTGCATACTCAGCGGGCAGGCGCTGACCTACAGCGACGTCGTGAACGAGCTGAAAATTATCGAACGCGAATACCGTGCGGGGGTCCGCCCGCTGTCTGTAGTGCTGTCCAAATGGCTGGTGTACGCCGTGCTCGCGATTGCCCAGGCAGGAGTAATCACGGTCGTCTACTGCCTGGTCCCCAACCGGGCACCCATCCAGTCGCTGTTCGGCGGCCCGGAACTGAACCTCTTCGCCAGCCTCGGCGCGCTCACCGTCGTGGCAATGACGCTGGGCCTGCTGGTCTCAACCATTGCCGGGAAACTCGAGCACGCGGTCGCCATCGTGACTGGCATCTCGATCACGCAGATCGCGCTGAACGGGGTGACGTCCAACCTCTCCAAGGGAGGCCCGGTCACCGTACTCAGCGAGCTATTCCCCGATCGCTGGGGGCTGGCCGCGGCGGCATCGTCGGTGAACCTCCGCGGCATCGACGGCCCGCACGTCAACCCGGACGCGCTATGGGCGCATACCGACTTCCAGTGGCTGACCGACATGACGGCCCTCGGCGTGCTCGGCACCCTGTTCTTCGCGCTGGCGACGTGGCGTCTGCACTCCCGGCTTCGCCTAAAGACGGATCGCCGTCGAAGCATGAGAGGTTCCCTACTACGGCTGCTGCACGTTAGGGCCTGAGCTAAAAAGCCTTCGAGGCTAGCTTGGCGACACTCACGATCTCGAAGACCCCATAAACAGGCGCCCGCACGCCGGAAGGTCTCGGACCGACTCGGTCCGGTTACCCGTGGCCGCGCTTGCCCGCGCCCGGCTTGCCGCTGACTCCCTTGCCCATTTGGGGCAACTCACGCGCTCCCTCCGCTACGTGGACAACGAATCTCGCCACATTTAGCGCTGCCAATTTCCACGCTTGACCCGTTTTATTTAATCCTTAGTCGGATATCGCCTTCGCCGTGATCCACCCGGCTTGTTGCCCAGGGTTGCGGCCGGTGCCACTCACTGACCTGGCTCGGGCCGCACCGCCGTGGCTGACGCCCCTATGGGTGAATCGAAGCCCACCCATAACGGCGTTGATTCCTTCCGATTTTCTTCCGGCGAGCGACGTAAGCGTGGTGAAAATAGGCGTACCTTCAGTAAAACGCCACTTGGGTGGGGTAGTGGCGTTAGGGGAGGGAACTACTGTGATCTACCGCTTGCTTGGTGAACTCCAGATTGGCCCGGACGACGGCTTGGCCGACCTTCCATGCGGGCCTACTCTGATCATCCTGGCAGACCTGCTGATGCATGCGAACAAGCGCGTTTCCAAGATCAGGCTCATCCGCGTGGCGTGGGGCAAGGACGATGTGGATGAAGCGCAACTACACAAGCGAGTCAGCGTGATACGCAAGATGCTTACTGAGGTAGGCCACGGCGACGACCTCAAGACGCACGCCCGGTTCGGCTACGAGCTTCGCGCTGATGAGGCGGACCTTGACACCCTGCTGTTCCACCGGCTGGTGGCCCAGGCGCAGCAGGCGAGGGAACAAGGAGCCGAGTGGGACACCGATGAGGAGATCCGGCTCCTCCGCGCGGCCCTGCGGCTATGGCGCGGCGCCCCTCCGCTGTCGAACGTGCCCAGCGATGCGTTTTACGCTGAAACCGCAGAACTTGCGCGACGACGCAAGCGGGCCGCCGTGCGGCTGTTCGAGCTTGAGATCAGCCGTGGCCACTATGAGCTGATACTGGACGAGCTGAGCGCGATTGCCGGGCAGTATCCCGCCGACCAGCGCCTGACGGAGCAGCTCATGGTCGCGGCCTACCGTTGTGGCCACCCGGCCGACGTGAGCACAACATACGAGCGCTACCGGAAAGCTATTGACGACGAGACCGGCGGGCCACCAGATCACCTGATCAAAGCTTTTCACTTCGCGGTCGCCCGGGGCGACGGGGCGGCCGCCGCCATGGCAGAGTCCGACATGGCGAAGCGCGCTGGAACATCGATGCGGTCGGTCCCACTGGTGCCCCGGCAGCTACCGCCCGCCGTGGCCCTGGTCGGCCGGCAAGCCCTGGTTGCCACGACGTCGGAGCTGCTCGGCCGCACGGCGGGCCGGACGGCACCAGTCGTGGCGATCTCCGGGCCCGGCGGCATCGGCAAGACGGCGCTAGCTGTGACAGTGGCCCATGAACTGGCTGACCAATACCCTGACGGCCAGCTCTACGCGCAGCTACACGGGACTGGCAGCGGCCCGGCGGACACCGCGGAGGTCCTATCGCAGTTCTTGAGGGCCCTTGGCGTTCCCATGGTGCCCGCGGCAAAGCAGGAGCGGCTCATGTCCTACCGGAGCCTGCTGGCGGAGCGGCGGGTCCTGATCGTGCTGGACGATGCGCTGAGCGAGGAGCAGGTAAACGACCTCATCCCGGCATCGCCGGGATGCGCCGTGCTGATCACCGCACGGCAGCGGCTGCCCGGTACGAGCGCTTTCCACGTGCCCCCGCTGGAGCCGCTCGGCCAGCAGGACGCGACCGAGCTGTTCCTCAGCGTGCTTCGCGATGCCGGCATCGGCCCTGACGACGACCCCGCCGCGCTTGCCCGCGTGGTGCGGATATGCGCCGGCCTGCCGCTCGCCTTGCGCATCGTTGCCGCGCTGCGCGTACGCGATAATCTGCGGCCGGCCGAGGAACTCGCCAGGCGGCTGGCTGAGCGGGGGCCGGAGGCCTTCGCGAGAGCTCAGCGTGGCTCGGAGCGTGGGGGCCGGACTCAATCGGCTCAGCTTTGCCGCGCGCCGACTGCTCCTCGGACTCGGCCTGCTGCCCCTGGCGGGTTTCGGCCAGCGGACCGCCGCCGCGGTCCTCGGTGACCCGGACGCCAGTGATGCGCTGCACGAGCTCGCCGCGTTCCCCGTCCGGGGCCGCCGGTCTCGGCGGCCGCAGTGCCGCCGTGATGGCTTCCGCTGGTCTCCCACGGTAGATGCCTAAGATCTCGTAGTGCCTGGCTGCGCTCGTATCACGCTGATCGGGCCTGTCTCCTGTAGGTATGAGCTCGTGGGTTGTTCCTGGGTTCGCGCCGGAGCGGGAGCTCGGGGCGGGCGCGTCTGGCCGGGTGGTGGCTGCGGTCCACCTGGCCAGCGGGACGCGGGTGGCGATCAAGTACCTGTCGCCGCGGCTGCTGGCCGCCCCCGGGTTCGTGGAGGCGTTCCGGTCGGAGGCGGCGCTGCTGCGGGCGCTGGACGTGCCGCAGGTGGTGCGGATCTTCGACTACGCGGAGGCGCCGGGGCAGGGCGCGGCGATCGTCATGGAGCTGGTGGCGGGGGTGTCGCTGCACGAGATGATCACGGCCCAGGGGCCGGCCAGCCCGCAGGCGGCGCTGGCCGTGCTGAAGGGGTCGCTGCTGGGCCTGGCCGCGGCGCACGCGCTGGGCATCGTGCACCGGGACTACAAGCCGGAGAACGTCCTCGTTGACCGCTCGGGGAACAGCAAGCTGACCGACTTCGGGGTCGCGGCCCGCACCGGGCAGGCCGCGTCCGGCGGCACCCCGCTGTACATGGCGCCCGAGCAGTGGAGCGGCGCCCCGGCCTCGCCGGCAACCGACATCTACGCGGCGACCGCGGTGTTCTTCGAGTGCCTGACCGGCACCACGCCGTTTTCCGGGCAGCCCGCCCGGCTGGCCGCCCAGCACCAGCACGCCGCCGTCCCGGTGGAGCGGGTGGCCGTGCCGCTGCGCCCGCTGATCGCGGCCGGGATGGCCAAGGACCCCGCCGCCCGCCCGGCCGGCGCGGCCCGCCTGGTCGCCGAGCTGGAGGCCACGGCGGCGGCCGCCTACGGCCCGGACTGGGAGGCGGCCGGCCGCGCCCGGCTGGCGGCGGGGGCCGCCGCCGCGCTGGCGCTGCTGGCCTACGGGGCCACCGGCACCGCGGCCGGCGCCGGCTCGGGGAGCTCCACCACGGTCACCTGGGTCAGCACGGTCAAGAGCGCCATCGGCGCGCACGCCTTCCTCTACACCGGCATCGCCGCGGCCGTGATCGCCATCGCCGCCGGAACCATCGCCGGCATCATCAAGACGACCGGGCACCCCGCGATCGCGGGCAGCAAGGCCGCGAGCACGAGTGCCCCGGGCAGTCCAGCCCCGGGCAGCCTGCTCCAGGCGTCGGGCATGCCGCACGTCACCGCGCCGGTCCGGGTGCCGGGCGGATACGAGGCGGCCGCGTGGGCCGACGACGGCCGCGTCACGTTCTGGAAGTGGGCCAGCGCCAGCCCGGCGTGGCACCGGGTCGGCGCGAGCACCTATCCCACCGGGATACCCGGCGCGGCCGGCGGCACGACGATCACCGGCGCGCTGCTCACCGGCATGAGCGACGCCACGTTCATCGCCAACGGGCAATACTGCGGCGATGGCACGTGTGCCTACATCGCCTTCACCAGCGGCCCGCACGGCTGGGGCACGATCGCGCCCGGCCCCGGCAACACGCTGGTCCCGACCGGCCGCAAGTCGGCCAGTTTCGCCACGCCCGGCAACTCCTACACCGAGCTCTTCCGCGGCGGCGACCTGGAGCGAACCGAGCCGGGCACCTTGCCGTTCGGCCCGAACGGGGAGGAATGGCAGGTCGACCGGGTCTACGCGTGGAGCGGCGGCGTGTTCCGCCAGGTATCGACGAACCAGTTCACCGCGGCGCCCGCCACCCCGCTGGCCACGACCGCGACACCGCTGCCCGCGGGCGTGTCCGGGTTCCCGACCACCGGGTGCAAGGGGCTGCCGTCGGGCACCTACGCGGACTTCTACGTCTCGGCCACTCCCGCCTTCCCCGCCCGCTCCGGCAGCGTGACCTCGGTCGCCCACGTGCCCACCTCGGTGACGCTGCACTTCCTGGCGGACGGGCCGTTCCCGGCGTGCAACTACCGCGTCCCGCCGGACTTCCCGGTCACGATCAGCGCGGCCACCGCAACCGGAACGGCGTGGATCACCGCGCCGGCCTGGGTGCTGACGCGCGGCACCCCGAACCCCAACAACAGCACCACGCCCGCCGACATCGCGGGGCTGCTCGCGGGCACGCAGTTCCCCGGCCAGAGCGGGATGGCCAGCATCGAGTTCCAGGACCCGGCCAGCTCGCCGTACTACATCCCGCGCAGCCTCGGCATCGTCCAGGTTGGCCAGCTCAACTCCCCCGTCGCCCGCATCCAGAACGGCGAGGTCACCGCGCTGACCGTGCTGCCGTCCATCTGATCACCTCGGCGAAGCACCAGGTCGAGCATGATCATCAGTCTCTGAGTATCGACGTTGGCGCGCCCGGCATGCGGTTTGCGAAATTTTTACAGTAAATGTCGTAAGTTACCTGGCCTTATGCGAGTTTAAGCCGTAGCGTCTGCCGCACAACTAAGTCTCTCCTGTGTCTAGGGCACAACAGGCCATGCGCTCTCCCGATAGTGCACTGTCGCCCGCCGGGACCCAGGAGGCACGCTTGCCGGGGGGCATGGGGGTGAGCTGACTGCGCCTCCACCGCCTGCGGGCTTGCAGCATCAGCGCATCCTAAAGGACGTAAGAAATGGGAAACCATGATGGCGCCAGCGCGAGAGCGCGGACCGGCGCGGCCAGCGGCGCCGGGAGGCAGGCGAGAGGTACCCGGTCTGGCGGCCGAGGGCTGATAACGCTGTCAAACTGGCCGGTGTCGCGCCGGCTATTCGCGGTGATCGCCCTCGCGCTCGTCATGGGGCTGGTCTTCGGCGGCATGGAGGTGGCAAGCGCCGAGAGCAGCGCGACCCAGTTCGGCCGTGAACTTCAGCTGGCCAAACTCGGCCAGCAGGGCGTGACCCTGACGCAGGACCTGCAGAACGAGCGGGACTACACCGTCGGCCTCACCTCTGGGGGCGGCACCGGAGACCTCAAGGCACTGCGCAGCGCGACGGACGCCGAGGCCGCCAAGTTCCAGGCGCTCGCCACCGGGATCAACGGCTCCTACCCGGCGAACATCCAGGCCAGCGTGGCCGCGATCCGGTCGGGGCTCGGCAGCAGCCTAGCCAGGCTGAGGAACACCGTCACGACGCAGTTCTGGGACAGGTCCCACGGCTCGAGCATCGACGGCCTCGGCGTGATCACCGAGTACGAGCCGCTTATCAACAACCTCATTACGCTTAACGACGAGCTCGCGCAGGGAATCTCCGACGCCAGTCTGGCCATCGACGTCCGCGAGCTGAACTTGCTCTCGCTGGCGAAGGACCAGGTCTCGCAGCAGCGCGGGCTCTTCCTCAACGCCTTCACGCAGAAGTTCTTCTCCGCCAACGTGCTCCAGGCATTGATCTCGGCCCGGTCCGCCGAGCAGTCCGACGAGGCGGGATTCCGCGCGGCCGCCACGCCGGCGGAGCGGCACGCCTTCGACACAACGGTCGCCGGACCCGGCGTCAAAGAGGTGAAGCGGGTAGAGGACTACTTCCTGATCGACGGCGGCGGTGCCCTGAAGAACCCTTTCCTCAGCTCGAACATCAACGCGGAGACTGTGGGCTTCACCGTGGCCCAGGCCCCGGTGTCCTGGTACCAGGCCGCCTCGCAGAAACTTGATGAGATTCAGGCGGTCGAACTGGGAATCGCGCAGGACGCCGTCGCGCGTGCCCAGTCGCTGGAGCATGGCGCCAGGCAGTCAGCGCTGCTCATCTCGCTCAGCGTCGTTGTGGTGCTGCTGATCGTGCTGGCGGCGGCGCTCCTCGTCGCCAGATCGCTGGCCGTGCCGCTGCGCCGGCTGCGGGCAGAAGCGCTCGACATCGCCACCGTGCAGTTGCCGCAGCGGATGAAGCGGCTGAGTGAGTCCCCGGACACCGAGCTTGAAGTGGCGCCGATCGACGTGCTGACCTCCGATGAGATCGGCCAGGTGGCCAGAGCCTTCGACCAGGTGCACGCCGAGGCGGTGCGGCTGGCGGGCAACGAGGCCATGCTCCGGACCAGCTTCAACGCGATGTTCGTCAACCTGTCCCGGCGCAGCCAGATGCTCATCGAGCGGCTGGCGCGGACGATCGACTCACTGGAGCAGAACGAGGACGACGCCGACCGGCTGTCCAGCCTGTTCTCGATGGATCACATGGTCACCCGCATGCGCCGCAACTCGGAGAACCTGCTGCTGCTGGCGGGCCATGAGGGCGCGCGCAAGTGGAGCGAGCCGGTGTCACTGGCGGAGGTGGCAGGGGCCGCGACCTCGGAGATCGAGCACTACAGGAGGGTTGTGCTCAGCGTGCAGCCCGGCATCGCGGTCACCGGGCTGGCGGTCTCCGACGTAGCGCACCTGCTCGCCGAGCTGATCGAGAACGCGACGCTGTTCTCGCCCACGGACACCGTGGTCCAGGTATCGGGGCACGAGCTGAGCAGCGGCGGCGTCCTGATTGAGATCATCGACAAGGGAATCGGCATACCCGAGGAGCGGCTGGCCGAGATGAACTGGCGGCTGCAGACCACGCCGGTGATCGACGAGTCCGTGTCCCGGCACATGGGCTTGTTCGCCGTCGCGCGGCTTGCCGAGCGGCACGGCGTGGAGGTCCGGCTGCGTCCCGCCAGCCCCCAGGGACTGAGCGCGCTGGTCTGGCTGCCCGACAGGGTCATCGAGCGCACGGCCCGGTACCTCGGCGGGCGGGCGCCGCAGGCCGCGCAGAGCGGCGGTGGCATCCAGGGCAGGCGGTCGCCCGGCCAGCTCGGTCTCGTGCGCGCGAACACAGACTATGAGCCAGGCAGGGGCGCTCCCGTGGAAACCGGCGGCGGCCTGGTGAACGCCGGACAGGAACCGATGAACTGGTTCCACACCCGCAGGGACCGCGTGGCCGGCTCGGGCCGCGACGGCCAGACCGCCTCCGGACTGCCCGCGCGGGTCCCGAACGCCAATCCCACGCACAGCCCGGGGTACGGCGGGCAGCCCGCGGACGCGCAGGAACCAATGAGGCTTAACCCGGACACGGTCCGTACCCGGACGAGCAAGCCTGCATCGGGGCCTGCACCGGGCGGAAGATGGGCGGCGGAAGAAGGGACCACGATGAGTGACACGTAACGGCTTGTTCATCCCCGCAGGGCGGCACGCCCCGTGCATGAGGCGAGCCCGGGCCAGCCGTTCGGAAATCTTTGTGCCTGGACCTGCTGGGTCCAGGCTGACGCGGGTCTCCCGGCGGCCCGACACTCCCACCCCGACTGCCAGGCGGGTGAGCGAAAAGCGAGGTACGTTCTTGTCTTCTCTTGCGAAAACAGCAGGCCTCAGGAAGAGAGCAGGCCTGACAACGGCGGGCCTAAGTACCGCGCTGCTCATCGCAGCCTGCAGCCCAGGCACCAGCTCCACCTCGGCGCCGACCGCAGCAAGCCCCGCGCCCGCAATCTCCAGCGCCCGCGCGCCTTCCCTGACTGTCAGTGACATCGGTCCCACGTTCAGCGCCCTGAAGGCGCTCGCCCCGCTGGCTCCGGAAGGCAAAGGCAACGTGGCGGTCATCCTGCCGGACACCACGTCGTCCACCCGGTGGCTTGAATTCGACGCGCCTTACCTGAAGGCCGCATTCGCGGCCGCCGGGCTGCCGTCAGCGAACCTCACCGTGCAGGACGCCCTCGGCAGCGACGCCACGCAGGTGAGCATGGCGCAGTCGGCCATCGCCAAGGGCGCGACCGTGCTGATCATCTGCCCGCTCGACTCGGGCACCGGCGCGCACATCGAGCAACTCGCCAAGGCGGCGGGGGTCACGGTCATCGACTACGACCGGCTGACACTCGGCGGGACCCGCGGATACTACGTCAGCTTCGACAATGTCAAGGTCGGCACGGCCATGGGCCAGGGGCTGGTCTCCTGCATGAGCGACTGGAGCGTGAAGGAGCCGAACGTCATCGTGATGGAGGGGGCACCGACCGACAACAACGCGACCCTGTTCGCCCAGGGCTACGACAGCGCCCTCGCGCCGTTCTTCGCCTCGGGCACGTACAAGTTCGTCAGCGACCCGCCTGGCTCCTGGGACCCCACCCAGGCACTGAGTGAGTTCAAGGAGGAGTCCGGCACCCACAAGAGCCTCAACGCGGCGCTGACGCCGAACGACGCGAACGCCGCGGCGATCATTACCTACCTGCAGGGGCAGGGCGTCAAGCCGAGGACCTTCCCGACCACCGGGCAGGACGCCTCGCTAGCCGGCCTGCGGAACATCCTGGCCGGCTACCAGTGCGGCACGGTGTACAAGCCGATCTATCTCGAAGCCGGGGCCACCGCCGCGCTCGCGATGTACCTGCGCGCCGGCCGGACTCCGCCGCCGTCGCTCGTCAACGGCTCGGTCACAGACGCGGTGGCCCAAGTCCCCGTCCCTTCCATCCTCGCCAACCCGGAGTGGGTCACCACGACGAACATGAACGACACCGTGATCAAGGACAACTTCGTCACTCCAAAGGAACTGTGCGCTGGCCAGTACGCGTCCGCGTGCACGGCTGCCGGGATCTCCGGGTGACGTTGCGTCAGACCGTGAAATCTGACTGTCGCATAAAAGCTTGGTAGCATCGTTGATCGCCAGCACCAGGATACCGATGCCACAAGCTATTATGAAGGCGGTTCCGAGGTATTTAGTGAGGCGTATAGACCATTCCGCGCCCTCTGCCTTTCCTATGGCGCTGTAAAATGCCCGTTGAGGGAGTTCCGAAAATCGGAACCACAAAAAAGCCAAGACGAACAGGATCAGCGAAAAGGACAACGTTATCGCAAATTCAGCCAGCGGGTTCAGCTTATGGGCCAACACCAGGGAGTTTAGGTGTTTTGGGTCTTCTGGGCTGTTACCTGCTTAGTGTTCTGTATGTGGTCGTGTGACTGTTCTGGAATGGCCTTGGGTATGGTTTCGGCCCGCGTGTCGCGGCGGGGCTGGCGCGCGGTTCCACGGGCCGGGGTCCGGCGCGGCCGGGCGGTTTCCTCCTTTCTTGTCGTGCGGGCACGGGCGGCGGGCTAGGAGAAGCCCGGGGCGAAGACGGTGACCTGGGGTTTCCCGGTGACGGTCTGCTTTGTCGCGGTGGCGTGCG
>JAICUO010000933.1 GCA_025935815.1 Streptosporangiaceae bacterium | reverse complement strand
GCTCGTCGGTGCGCAGCTTGGCCAGGGCGCGCGCCACGGTGCTCTTGACCGTCCCCACGGTCACCCCCATCGTCGCGGAGACCTCGGGCTCGGTCAGGTCGTCGTAGTACCGCAAGATGACCGCGACGCGCATCTGCCGGGGTAGCCGGCCAAGGGCGCGCTGGACCACGTCCTGCAGGTCGTACTGCTCGGTGGGGTCACCGACCGGCTGGTCCGGTAGCTCATCGGCGGGGTATTCATCCACTCGCCGCCGGCGCCACGTGGAGATGTGCGTGTTGACCATGGCGCGGCGCACATATGTATCCAGCGCCGCGAGGTCGCTGATCCGGTCCCACACCTGGAACGTCTTTATCAGCGTGAGCTGGACCAGGTCCTCCGCGTCGGCCCGGTTCCCCCCGGTCAGGGCCATGGCCGACCGGAGCAGCATGCCGCCACGGGAGCGCACATAGTCCCCGAACGCCATGCGGTCCCCCACAGTCGGTGGCCCATCAGAACTACTCACTGTAATTATCAGGTAACGATACGGCATGTCGCCGCGAGATGCTTCACTCGGGTCCCATCAGCCCGCCCACCCCCTAGTCACTCCTAGGCATGCCGGCAGTCACAGCTAGGCATGCCGACGACATCACCCTCTAACAAATTCTCGGCATATTTCACTGGGATAATTCGGGCAATCACTTGACGTATTCGCGCGCGCACGAGCAAGGTCAGAAGACAGGTCAATACGGGGGCAATAACACGGAGGGCAAGTGCGGCAAAACCGGGCATTCCGGCAAGGGCAGCCGCCGGAATACCAGCACGAGTGCGACGATCTCCTTCAATCACATGATCTCGGGCGGTTCGCCCGGCGGCCGCTGATGCGGGCGGTCGTGCTCGGCCAGCGGGGCGTGGCCGCCCTGCACGCCGACGCGTACGCGAGCTTGCTGTCCCCGCGCCCGCTCGCGGAGCGGATGGTCATCACCGGAACGCTTCATGACGTGAGCCCGCACGTGCTCGTCCTGCAGACCCGCGAGGGCGAAGAACGGCTGGCGATGACGCCCGCCACCACCGCCTGGCGGGGGTCGTCCGCCGACCCGGCCACGCTGCACCGCGGAGACCAGGTCATCGTGCGCAAGTCCACGCCCGGCCGCGCGGTCGCCGAGCGGGTGTGGGCCGGGATCGGCCGCGCGACCGGCACGATCTTGCAGGCCCGGGCCAGCGGGCCGGCCCTCGGCACCGGATCGCCGCGGAGCCTGGAACTGCTCGTTGACGAGGGGCCCGCGAAGGCACGCAAGACAGTGGTCATCACCCGCGAGGCTTACCGCCAGATCCTGGTCCGCTTCCCCAGGCTGGAGCCCGGGTACCTGATCGACGTCATCGGCCTGCGGCAGCGGGGCTTCCTGCAGGCGGTCAGCCCGGCGACCGCGCAGCCGGCCTATCGCGCCGATCACCCCCCGGTCCCGCCGCTCGTCAGCGGCCGGCTCCCGAACCCGGTCATCGGCACGGCCGTCTGGCACGAGCCGGACGCCGAGCCCGCCGGCCTGCTCGGGATCGCCTACCCGGCCGTGGACCCCGAGACCGGCTGCGAGCACCGCCGGGTCAGCCACCAGGGCCCGGGTCACCAGGGCGCCAGCCGCGAAGGCCACAGCCCGCACAGCTTTGACCCGCACGACGTCGGCCCGGGGTGCATCCGGCTCCCGTACCTGTCGGTCGGCAGCGTCGTCACCATGCGCAACGAATGCTCCGGACTGTCGGCGCCATTGCCGATCACCAGCTGCGGCGCGGCGGCCCGGCTCTTCTGCGATCGCTGCGTGGAGTGCCGCACGTCGCCGCGCGGCCGGATCGCCGACCTCACGATGGCCGCCTTCGTCCAGCTCGGCGGGCGACTCGAGAACGGTTGCTTCAACGCGTCGCTGACGATGGCGAGGTGAGCCGGCCAGCCGGGGTGCTGGCCATCAGGAATCCGTAAGCCGAGGACCGCGGGCACGGCGGGGGAAACGCATACGTAGCCGCGCGGTACACCAAGTGAAAGGAGAAGATGTCATGCCTTTCGGGGGTGCCGTGCTCAGCGCGGCCAGGGAAGTGCAGATCCCGATCATCGCCGCCTTGCTCATCGGCGCGTGCGCGGCCAAGGCGCGGCGAGCCGTTCATTCTCATTCCGTCGAGGCCGCGCTCAGCCCCACGGCAATGTTCCCGCTCATGTTGCGCAAGCCAATGACTATC